>CANRXD010000010.1 GCA_947643685.1 uncultured Clostridium sp.
AGCGGAGAGCATGGTCTGTTCGGAAGAGAAGAGATTGACGAGATCATTCCGGCCATTGAAGCGGCAAAGGGCGAGGGAATTCTTGCCGAGGGTCCCGTTCCACCGGATACGGTTTTCTCTAAAGCACGGGGCGGCTGGTATGACATTGTGGTCGCCATGTACCATGACCAGGGACATATTCCTCTGAAGGTGGTGGGCTTCGTATACAACCAGGAAGCCAAAGCCTGGGATGCTGTGGCAGGCGTGAACATTACCCTGGGCCTTCCGATCATCCGCGTTTCCGTGGACCATGGAACCGCCTTTGATCAGGCAGGAACCGGAAGCGCCAGCGAGCTGAGCCTTAGAAATTCCATTGAATATGCAGTGATGTTTGCGGAGAACCGGAAATAGAAAAATATACTTGCATATCAGCGCATAATGGTTTATAATGACTACGAAATTAAAAATTGTTCTTCGGGGCGGGGTGCAATTCCCCACCGGCGGTGATAGTCCGCGACCTGCTTTTTGCAGCTGATTTGGTGAAATTCCAAAACCGACAGTATAGTCTGGATGAGAGAAGAAATTGTGTGACAGGAGTATCAGCCTCGGATTTTTTGTATTGGTCCGAGGTTTTTTGTTTCCCTTAAAACCGGCCGGATGGGGAGACAGGTGATTTCCCGGGCCGCAATTCCTCTGTATGTTATGTACAGCAAGAAGGACATCAATACAAGGAGGAAACAAAAATGAACCAAAACAAAGTCTTAAATGTAAGAAATGTTGTGTTAATCGGTATGTTCGGCGCTCTGGCGGCCGTACTGGAGGGATTCCAGATTTCCGTTCCCTTTGCGCCGCCGTTCTATAAGCTGGATTTTGCAGAGACTCCGATTTTAATTGGCGCTTTTGCCTTGGGCCCGGTTCCGGCAGTATTAATGGAGCTGGTGAAAAACATTTTGAAGATTATTACCCAGGGAACCTCAACCATGTATGTGGGTGACCTTGGAAACTTCATCGGCGGCTGTGCCTTTGTTCTCCCGGCATCCATCCTTTACCAGAAAAACAAAACAAGAAAGACTGCAATCCGCGGCCTGGGCCTTTCCATCGTATGTGCGATTGTGGCTGCTGTGTTTGTAAACTGCTTCCTGACAATTCCCACCTACGCAAAGCTGATGTTTGGCAACGTGGAAAGCATTATCGCCATGGGAACAGCCATCAACCCGGCAATCAAAGATATTTATACCTTCGCTCTGTTTGCCATTGTGCCGTTCAACCTGTTAAAGTGCGGTCTGAACGCTTTCATTACGGCGCTTGTATATAAGCGTGTCAGCGTGATTCTTCATTCCGGTGCATCCGTGCCGGGAGCCAGAACCGCAGCGAAATAACAGGTAAGGGCAGGAGCGAAGTATGGTACAGTATTACAGAGAGCTGACAAGACTGGAAATGGAAGCTGTTAATAAGGAAGAAACCGTGGTGATGATTCCCATTGGCGCCCTGGAGCAGCATGGAAACCAGTGTCCGCTGGGAACGGATGAAATCATCTCCGAGGCGACAGCCAGGAGAATCAAGGAAGCCCTGGACAGGGAAATCCCTGATTATCCCATGCTTATTTTTCCGCCCATTCCTGTGGGACTCAGCACAGAGCATATTAATTTCTGCGGCTCCATCACCTTAAAGCCGGATACGTTCTATCATATGCTTTATGATATCTGCAAAGGCCTCCATCACCATGGGTTCAGGAAAATCGCCATGCTGAACTGCCACGGCGGCAATTCTCCCATCATTCAGGTTTTAAGCCGTGAACTTCGCAGCGAGTTTGGGCTGGCTGTGTTTATCATTAACTGCGGCGCATTTTTTGGAAACCAGGCAGTGAAGGATACGGTGACGCCGGGGAATGTATGGGACTTCCACGGCGGAGAGATGGAGACGGCCATGGTCATGGCAGAGCGGCCGGAGCTTGTGAAGCTTGAGACCTCCGAGGCCGGAATTCCAAAGAAATTCATGGGAAACAAGACCTTTACCGTATACGGTCCCATTACCATCGGATGGGTGTCTGAGGAGTGGGTGACAGAGGACGGAAAGCCCATCGGAATCGGCGGTGATCCCAAAGGAGCCACAGCCGAAAAGGGCAACCAGATTTATGACAGTTTTGTGGAGTCCATTGTGGCTGGGCTTAAGGAAATCAGACGGTGGAAGGACCAATAACAAAACCAACGGCGAAAACGAAATAAGACCGCACAATAAGGATTGCAAGTAGTTTTCGGTTGTGCTAAACTAAATAAAAATTAAGAAGAATGAGCACCAGCGGGTTATATTCGGCCCCTGGTGCTCATCATGCCATAGAAGAAAGTGACAGAATAAACGGGAATGGATATGAAAACGAAAGTAATTAAAATATCTGATAAGAATCAGGTCCGCGATGAGGAGCTTTTGGAGGCGGCCGAAATTTTGAGAAAGGGCGGTCTGGTGGCCTTTCCGACAGAGACGGTGTATGGGCTTGGGGCCAATGCCCTGGATGAGACGGCCGCAAAGAAAATCTATGCGGCCAAGGGCCGTCCGTCGGATAATCCGCTGATCGCCCATATCTCCTGTATGGAAGAGCTGCCGGGCCTTGTGGAGGAAATTCCGGAGGCTGGGAGGAAGCTGGCGGAAATGTACTGGCCGGGGCCCCTGACGATGATTTTCCCCAAAAAATCTGTGGTGCCCTATGGAACGACCGGAGGTCTTGATACGGTAGCCGTGCGGATGCCGTCAGACCCGGTGGCCAATCGGCTCATTAAGCTGGCCGGGATTCCGGTGGCGGCCCCCAGCGCCAACACATCCGGACGGCCGAGTCCCACAAAGGCAGAGCATGTGATTGAAGACATGGATGGAAAGATTGAAATGATCATTGACGGAGGAGAAGTGGGAATCGGTGTGGAATCCACTATTGTGGATGTGTCCGGCCCGGTGCCGACGCTCTTAAGACCCGGAGCAATTACTATAGAAATGCTTCGTGAGACCCTTGGGAAGGTGGACGTGGATCCGGCAATTCTGGGGCCTGTGAGCGCCGATGTGAAGCCCAAGGCACCGGGAATGAAATACCGCCACTATGCTCCGAAAGCGGATATGGTTTTGGTGGAGGGAGATATGGAACAGGTGGTGGAGTACATCAACCGTGAGGCCGGGAAGGCAAGAGAAGCGGGGAAACGGGTGGGAATCATCTGCACCAAAGAAAGCCGAAACTGCTATCCGGAGGGACTTTTGGAAATCATCGGAAGCCGGGAACATGAGGAAACCGTGGCCCATAACCTGTTTGCTGTCCTCCGCGATTTCGATGAGCGGCAGGTGGACTGTATTTTTTCGGAGAGCTTTTCCAGAGACCGCCTGGGGCAGGCCATCATGAACCGGCTCTGCAAGGCGGCAGGATATCATATTGTAAAGGTGTAAGGCAGTAAGCCAGGAGGAGAAGGTATGTCAGCGAAGAGAAACGGATACATTACATGGGATGAATATTTTATGGGAGTTGCAAAGTTGTCAGCCATGCGTTCCAAGGACCCCAGTACACAGGTGGGGGCCTGCATTGTGAGCGAAGACAATAAGATTTTATCCATGGGCTACAACGGATTCCCAAAGGGATGTTCGGACGATGAGTTTCCGTGGGGCAAGGGGGAATCGGATCCCTATGATGAGAAGTATTACTATGTGACCCACAGTGAGTTAAATGCCATTTTAAACTACCGGGGCGGCAGCCTGGAAGGCAGCAAGCTTTATGTGACCCTGTTCCCCTGCAATGAATGCGCCAAGGCCATTATCCAAGCCGGAATCAAGACGATTGTGTACGAAAGCGATAAATATGCCGACACCCCCAGCACAAAGGCATCCAAGCGGATGTTAAATGCCGCCGGAGTCCGGTATTACCAGTATCATTCCACCGGAAGAAAGATCGAATATCACGTGTAGCGGAGTCACAGCATGAAATTTTTACTGGCAGCCATCAATGCAAAATACATTCATTCCAACCCGGCGGTGTACAGTCTGCGGGCTTTTGCCAATGAGTACGTGCCTGGGGCGGATATCCAGATCGGCGAATACACCATCAACCATCAGATGGACCAGATTTTACAGGATATTTACAGGAGAAAGCCGGATTTTATCGGCTTTTCCTGCTATATATGGAACATTTCCTATGTGCTGGAGCTGGTGAGAGACCTTCACAAGGTACTTCCGGAAACGGAAATCTGGATGGGCGGTCCGGAGGTGTCTTACGATGCCGGAGAGCTCCTTTTACGGGAGCCGGACATCCGCGGCGTCATGCGCGGCGAAGGGGAACTTACCTTTACAGAAGTGGTGAAAGCCTATCTGGCCGGAGGCGGATGGAATCCGGAGACCGAACGGCTTCTGTCCCATACGGCGGGGATTACTTTCCGGGCCGGAGCTATCCGGGAAACCATGCCCCAGAGATTCCTTTCCATGGATGAAATTCCCTTTCCCTATAAGGACATGGCCGATTTTGAAAACAGGATTGTCTACTATGAAAGCAGCCGCGGCTGTCCCTTTTCCTGCAGCTACTGCCTGTCATCCATTGATAAATCCGTCCGGTTCAGGAGTCTTTCCCTTGTGAAGCAGGAACTGGATTTTTTCCTGGTCCATAAAGTTCCTCAGGTAAAGTTTGTGGACCGAACCTTTAATTGCAGACGGGACCATACCCTCGAAATCTGGCGTCATATCATAGAGCATGATAACGGTGTCACCAATTTCCATTTTGAAGTATCCGCGGACCTTTTTGATGAAGAGGAGCTTGAGACCATAGCCCGCATGCGTCCCAGGCTGATTCAGCTTGAAATAGGCGTCCAGTCCACCAATCCGGCCACCATAGCTGAAATCAGACGGAAGATGAATCTGGAACGCTTAAAGACCGCTGTGGCCATAGTCCATGGATACAGGAATACCCATCAGCATCTGGATCTAATTGCAGGCCTGCCCCATGAGGGGTTCGATTCCTTTTTAAGGTCTTTTGATGATGTGTACCGTATGAAGCCGGATCAGCTCCAGCTTGGCTTTTTAAAGGTCTTAAAGGGCTCATATATGGCCGAACGGGCCAATGACTACGGCCTGCATTACCGGGCGATTCCGCCTTATGAGGTATTGTCCACCAGGTGGCTTTCCTTTGAGGAGGTCATCCGTCTTAAGCTTATGGAGGAAATGGTGGAAACTTATTATAACAGCGGGCAGTTTAAGCGAACTATGACGCTTTTGGAACAGGAATTTTCTGCCCCGTCAGCCATGTTTCTTTCTCTGGCAGACTATTATGAGACCCGTGGGCTGTTGGGGCCAAGCCACAGCCGGATTGCTAGATATGAAATTCTGTATGAGTTTATGAAAAACCGGTTTGCCGGAGAGGAGAAAAAGCTGTCCATGTTTCGGGACGGCCTGATGTTTGATCTGTATCTCCGGGAGAACGCCAAAAGCCGTCCTTCCTTTGCCATGGACCAGACACCCTTTAAGAGACACGTCCGGGAGTTTTTCATACTGGAGGAGGAACAACCCCGCTGGCTTTTGGGCTATGAGGGGTATGACAGCAGGCAGACCAGCAAGATGGCTCATCTGGAGGCCATGGAGGACGGAAGCTTTATTTTATTTGATTATAAAAACCGTGATCCTCTGGATAAAAATGCAGCGGCCCTGCGGTTTTCATATACGGAAAGAGGAGAGAATGGGAAAGAAGGAGACAAAGAAGGCCAGAGACGAGAGGGTGGCAAAAATTCTGGAACGGCTGGATTCGGAGTATGGAACCGACTACCGCTGTTATCTGAATCATGAGACGCCGTGGCAGCTTTTGATCGCCGTGATATTAAGCGCCCAGTGTACGGATGCCAGAGTAAACCTTGTTACGGCTGAGCTGTTTAAAAAGTATGATACTCTGGAAAAATTTGCCGAAGCTGATCTTTCGGAACTGGAAAAGGATATTCATTCCACAGGGTTTTACCATATGAAGGCAAAGAACATAATTTCCTGCTGTAAAGACCTGGTGGAAAAGCATCAGGGGGAGGTGCCGCGGGAACTCTCTGAGCTCACGGCTCTGGCAGGTGTGGGGAGAAAGACGGCCAATGTGATTCGGGGAAATATCTATAATGATCCCAGCATTGTGGTGGACACCCACGTGAAGCGGATTTCAAAAAAGCTTGGGCTTACGGAAAATGCGGATCCGGAAAAGGTGGAGTATGATCTGATGAAAGCGCTCCCCAAAGATCACTGGATTTTGTGGAACATCCATATCATTACCCTGGGACGGACTATCTGTACCGCCAGAAGCCCCAGATGCGGCGAATGCTTTCTTAAGGAATATTGTCCGGAGGCTGAGAAAGCCTTGAAGACTTTAAAAGGAAAGGCTGGTGGCAGGTCATGACGGATTCCTATGTGGCTGTGGATCTGGAAACCACAGGAATCGGGGCGAAAAAAGAAAAAATTACAGAAATTGCCATGGTAAAAGTAGTGGATGGGCAGGTGACAGACACGTTCCATACTTTAATCAATCCCCACAGGAAGATTCCGGAAGAGATTGTAAGGCTCACGGGAATTGATGATGAGATGGTGAAGGATGCGCCGGGGATTGAAATCGTCATGCCGGAGGTAATCCGGTTTTGTGAGGGATTTCCGGTTCTGGGGCATCAGGTCATTTTTGACTATGGGTTTCTGAAGCAGGCGGCTGTGAACCAGAGACTGGAGTTCGAAAAGGAGGGAATTGATACCCTGAAAATCTGCCGGATGGTGATGCCGGCAGAAGAAAAGAAAAATCTGGGAGCGGCCTGCACATATTTTGGCATCTGTCCGGATACCGCTCACCGGGCACTTTCGGATGCCATGGCAGCCCATCTTCTCTATATGGAAATGAAAAAGCGCTTCGGAGAAGAAAAAAAAGCGCTTTTTGAAGCAAAATCCCTGCAATATAGGGCAAAAAAGGAAAAACCTGCTTCAAAAAGGCAAAAACAACACTTGCAGGATTTAGTAAAATATCATAGAATAAACGTGACTGTCCAGATTGATCATATGTCCGGAAATGAAATTTCGAGAATGATCGACAAAATTATTTTGAATCATGGGCGAATTCCGAAAGGACGAGAGGGACAGGAGCAGGGATAATTTCCTGAAATCGAGATAAAATGAAATAAAAGAGGTGAATACTTTGCTTAATTTAAATGATAAGAAGACAAGAAAAATTTTTTCAACCGTAGTCATCGTGATCGTTGTTTTGGCAATGGTGCTTCCGATGGTTTTAGGATCTTTATTATCCGTTATTTAGATATGTATTAAAAGGAGAAAATTATGAAACAATATGTGTGGAGTGCAGGTGTGGCGGCAGCCATGGCAGCCGGCCTGGTTTTTATGGCACCGTTTTCCGCACACGCAGAAGAGCCCATTCCGGGCGGAGTCTTTGTGGGAAGCCTGAATCTGGAGGGGTTGACCGAGAAAGAAGCGGAAGAAAAGGTGGCTGGATATGTGGCGGAAAAGCTGAACCAGACCATCACTCTCGAGGTAAACGGAACTCAGGTTTCAGCCAACGCGGAGGAACTGGGGCTTAGCTGGGGAAATAAAGATGCGGTGGATGATGCATTAAGAGGTACGGAGATTAAGGGAAACCTGATCAGACGTTATATGAAGAAAAAGGATTTAGAGGTTAATCCTGTAAATATTGACCTGGATATGGATGTGGATCAGGAAAAAATTTCTGCTTTCGTCAATGAGAAATGCGGAGCGGTTGTAACAGAACCTCAGAATGCCGTGATCACAAAACAGGACGGGGAATTTATTATCACTCCGGAAGTGGTGGGAACCGCTGTGGATATTGAGGCTACAAAAAATTCTCTGAATGAAGCCTTAAATGGAGCGGGAACGGATGGAATTGCCATTGCGGCTACGGTAACTGAAAAGGAGCCGGAAATAACTGCTGAGGACCTTTCCACCATCAAAGACGTACTGGGAACATTTTCCACCGATTTCAGCAGCAGCGGCGCCTCCCGTTCCACGAACCTGGCGGTGGGAGCTTCAAAAATAAACGGACATGTTTTAATGCCTGGTCAGGTCCTTTCCGGCTATGAATGTATGCAGCCGTTTACAGTGGAGAACGGATACCGCACAGCCACAGCCTATGAAAACGGAAGATCTGTTGACAGTATCGGCGGAGGTGTGTGCCAGATTTCCACTACTCTTTATAACGCATCGCTGCTTGCGGAGCTGGATATTGTACAGAGACAGAATCACTCCATGACCATCGCCTATGTAAAGCCATCCATGGATGCTGCCATTGCGGGGACCTATAAGGACCTTAAAATATCCAACCCCTATGACACGCCCATTTATGTGGAGGGGTATACGTCAGGAAAAACGCTGACCTTTACGATTTATGGAAAAGAAACGCGACCGGCCAACAGGACGTTAAAATTTGAGTCCCAGACGCTTCAGAGAATCGATCCGGGCGAACCTGTTGAGCAGGTGGATAATTCCTTAATGCCAGGACAGAGAGTTAAAGTTCAGTCCAGTCATACTGGCCTCAAGTCCCAGCTATATAAATGTGTATATGTGGACGGGGAGCTGAAAGAGCGGACGCTTCTCAATGCGGACACATATAATGCGTCCAAGGCCATTTACCGGGTGGGTCCGGCAGCTCCTGCTGTGGCACCGGTGGAGGAAACCCCGGCCGCACCTGAACCGACACCGCCTCCGGAAACAACGGCTGCTCCCACAGAGCCTGTGCCGACAGAAACACAGCCCCTCGGCCCCGGCTACGAGTATGGTCCGGGAATGCCTGCTCCCGCTGAAGAGCCCAAACAGGTACCTGAGGCGCCGGCGTCTGCTCCGGCAGAGGCTTCGGCTCCCGCACCTCTCACGGAGGGTCCGGGAGGAGAGTAACCGGTAAGAGAACTATGATGAGAAAAATAGACAGAGAGCCCAATGGCAGGCAAAGCTTTGTTCCGGGACAGGATCTGGTGGTAGCCGGGGTAATTGGAAAGACCGGAGCCAGGGCCATTCTGGAGAAAAAAGAAAATTATTTGAATTCCCGATTCCATCCGGCATTTATAAAACGGCTCGAAGCGGCAGCGGATGAAGAAATCTGTCTGACTCCTGAGGCTCTTATGGAGCTTGGGGCAACAGAATGGGAATACATAGAAGAGGGCGGCGTTTTAGCGGCCCTCTGGCGTTTATCCGGGGCCTATGAGCAGGGAATTTCATTTTCCCTCCTTAAAATACCGGTGAATCAGGAAATTATAGAGGCGTGTGAACTTTTCGACTTAAACCCGTATCGGCTCTGGTGCGGCGAATGCGTTCTCATTGCAGCGGATCATGGACAGGACATGGTGTGCGCCCTGGAAGAGAAAGGAATTCGGGCAGCAGTCATTGGAAAAGTGGAAAAGGGAATTACAAGAAGGATGACAGGCATCGGCGGGACCGGATATTTGGAGCGGCCCCGGCCGGACGAAGTATACAGAATCATTGACGAGGAGGATTATCATGCGGGAAAAAATACTGGCGATTATCGAAAAGAACAGCAGAATTGATCTGGCGGACCTGGCGGCCCTTCTGGGTGAAAGTGAGGCCACAGTGGCCAATGAGATCGTGGATATGGAAAAAGAAAATATTATCTGCGGTTATCATACGATGATAAACTGGGATAAGACCAGCGATGAAAAAGTAACCGCCCTCATTGAGGTTAAGGTAACTCCTCAGCGGGGTATGGGCTTTGAAAAGCTGGCGGAGCGCATTTATCAGTACAGCGAGGTAAACTCCATGTATCTGATGTCCGGTGCTTATGACTTCACAGTCATTCTGGAAGGAAAAACCATGCGTGAAGTGGCCCGGTTCGTATCGGAAAAGCTGGCTACCATGAATTATGTCTTAAGTACTGCGACACACTTTATATTAAAAAAGTACAAAGACCATGGAACTGTTATGTGTGAAAAACCTGAAGACGAAAGGATGCTGATTACTCCGTGAGAAACCCGTTATCTGACACAATTGTTACAATTCCTCCGTCCGGAATCCGGAAATTTTTTGACATCGTAAGTGAAATGAAGGACGCAATTTCCCTGGGTGTAGGTGAGCCGGATTTTGACACGCCGTGGCATATCAGGGACGAGGGCATTTATTCCCTGGAAAAGGGGCGTACCTTTTACACATCCAACACCGGATTAAAAGAGCTGAAAATGGAAATCTGCCGCTATTTAAAGCGCCGGTTTGATGTGTCTTATGATTACAGCACTGAGGTTTTGGTGACTGTGGGCGGCAGTGAGGCCATTGATATTGCCTTAAGAGCTATGCTAAATCCCGGGGATGAGGTGTTGATTCCCCAGCCCAGCTATGTCTCCTATACCCCCTGTACCATTCTGGCCGGGGGAATTCCGGTGGTGATCGAGCTGGAAGAGAAAGATCGATTCCGTCTCACAAAGGAGAAGCTGCTGGAAAAGATTACACCGAAAACCAAGGTGCTGATCCTTCCGTTCCCCAACAATCCCACCGGCTCCATCATGGAACCGAAGGATCTGGCAGAAATTGCAAAGGTTGTGGAAGAATATGACCTGTTTGTTATTTCTGATGAAATTTATGCAGAGCTTACGTATTCTGGAGATCACTGCACCATCGCGGCATTTCCGGGAATGAAGGAGAGAACCGTACTGATCAACGGCTTTTCCAAATCCTACGCTATGACCGGATGGCGTCTGGGATATGCCTGTGCGCCGGAAATTATTTTACAGCAGATGTTAAAGATTCACCAGTTTGCCATTTTATGTGCGCCCACAACCAGCCAGTATGCGGCCGTGGAAGCTTTAAGAAACGGTGATCCTGATGTGGAGAATATGCGGGAGGCTTATGACCAGAGAAGGAAATATCTTGTGAAAACACTGCGGGATATGGGGTTTGACTGTTATGAGCCCCAGGGGGCATTCTATGTGTTCCCCAACATCAAACGGTTTCGCATGACCTCCGAAAACTTTGCCCTGAAGCTTCTGGAGGAGGAAAAGGTGGCAGTGGTTCCGGGGACTGCTTTTGGAGACTGCGGGGAAGGTTATCTGAGACTTTCCTACGCCTATTCATTGGAAGATTTAAAGCGGGCGCTGGAGCGCATAGAGCGTTTTGTAAAACGCCTGGATGGGAAGGAATAAAGAGACGTTTTTATGAACATCGTACTTTTTGAGCCGGAAATGCCGGCGAATACAGGAAATATCGGCCGCACCTGTGTGGCAACCAACACGAAGCTTCATCTGATTGAGCCCCTCGGGTTCAAACTCAGTGAGAAGCATCTGGTGCGGGCCGGCCTGGATTATTGGGATAAGCTGGATGTGACAGTATACAGCGATTTTGGTGACTTTCTGGAACGGAATCCGAAGGCCAGGATTTATATGGCTACCACAAAGGCGCGGACGGTATATACAGATGTGCAGTATGAGCCGGACTGTTTTCTGATGTTTGGTCCGGAGAGCCGGGGAATCCCTGAAGAGATTTTGGCGGACCATCCGGACACCTGCGTGCGGATTCCCATGTGGGGAGACATCCGTTCTTTGAATCTGTCTAATTCCGTTGCCATTATTCTTTACGAGGCCTTAAGACAAAACGGTTTCGAGAAAATGACTATGGAAGGGCATCTGCATCGTCTGGAGTGGAAATGAAATCCCAACGTGGATGGCCGATTGCCCTACATCTCAATCAGATGAAATGGTATCTGGTGTGCCCTGAGCATCTGCGCTTCCCTGCGGTGACAGGTAAAGACGATCATCTGTCCGCCATAGGATTCTGAAAGCCATTTTAAGGCGGTGCGGAGTCTGTCATCGTCATATTGAGTAAAGCTGTCATCGAAGATCAGCGGGAGCGGCTCACCATTGTTTTGAAAAAGCTTTGCCGCAGCCAGACGAAGGGCCAGATATACCTGGTCCATGGTTCCGCTGCTGACGTTTTCCAGGGGAACCAGTTTCGTTTTAGTATTTAAAAATACGTTGAGATTTTCGTCAATGCTCATAATGTTATAAAGGCAGCCGGTGATTCCGGTTACCAGCCGGGAAGCCTCTTTATTCAGATAAAGGCCAAAGGAGTCGCGTATGGAGGAAGAAAGATCGGTCATGGTTTCCTGGGCCAGTTCGATGGCGGCTACCTCTTCCCGGATCCGGTCGTTTTCTGCCAGCGTCCGTTTAAGTGAGGCGGGCAGGTTTTTTCAATTATTTAAAATGTCCAGCTTTTTTTCCAGTTCCCACTGGGTTCTTTGCTGTTTCTCAATCATTTCACTGCATGTATTCTGCTTTTCCTGAAGAGAATTGATATCTTCCATATATTTCCGCATAGCTTCTTCTGACTTTACCACCATATCAGAAAGACTGGAAAATTCCTCCATTCTTGCCCTGAAGGCCGTCATGGCTTCCTCAGAAATGGATGCATCGCCCAGATGCTTTTTTAAAATTTCCAAAAGCTGTGCACTGGTTTGCGCCATGGCTTTTTTACACTTCCTGTCCTGCCCGGTGAAGGTGAATCCGGCAATCAGACAGATGAGGGCAGCTCCTCCGGTCAAAATCATGAGGAGAAGAAAACGGCCGGGATCCGTGATTCCCATATATCCGGCGGCACAAAGACCGCAGGCTGACAGAAAAAAGGAGAGTCCGGTAAGCACCTTCCGTGACTTTTTCCGGCACTCTGCATCTGCACTTTGGTAGCTTTCATACAGATGAAGACAGTTTTCTGTATAGGCGGTTATAGAAGCCTGATCGGTGAACTGATAATCAGAAAGAACCTGCCTGCCTTTTTTGATCTTTTCATCCAGGGCCGTCTTTTGGGTCTGGGTGTTCTCGATGAGGCCCTTTACCTGAGACCGCATGGCCTGGTAGGAGGCGAGCTGGTTTTCGTACTGCGGAGAAGAAATTTCGGCATCCACATTGCGGATTTCCGCCAGCAGTGTGGTATATTCTCTGGAGGCATCGGGAATTAGGTTGGCTTCCAGGCTGCGCCTCTGATTCCGCAAAAAGGCAGTGGCCTTAGAAATATTTAAAGAGATATTTCCGGTGGTGTTCATGTTGGCGATATAATTTTTTAACTCGCCCACCATTCCCTCCTCAGTGGCACTTTTTAACTGACCGATACTGATGGTATTATTGTAAGTAGTCTCATTCAGACCACAGAGAATCTGATCAAGGAAAGCCTTTGTGGGCTCTTCCTCCATGCCGCGGGTTTCGTTGATGATTTTTATGGCTTTGCTGTCTTTACGGAATTTCCGTTCCAGGCGGTAAACGGCTCCTCCTGATTCCAGCCGGAGCCAGCCTTCATAGGTCCCGCTGTTTTCCCAGGGCTCATACCTGGAATAAAGATCATTTCTGGCGGCCCGTCCGCGGCCTCTTTCGATTCCGAAGAGCATTCCGCGGATAAAGGTATGCAGCGTGGACTTTCCGGCTTCATTTTTCCCGTAAATGATATTGAT
>CANRXD010000011.1 GCA_947643685.1 uncultured Clostridium sp.
CGGCGAGTTGTATATATTTTCACTCTCTTCCGTGTTTATCCGCATTTTACACCAAAATTTCTAAAGCGTCAACACTTTTTTAAAGCTTGTCCGGCTTCCACGATTCAGCGTGACAAGGTCTTTCCCATAAGACAAGAAAAAGGCCCGAAGATACACAATCTTTTTTGATTATGTAACTTCGGACCTTTCATAGACAAAACAACTTATTTTGCGTAATCGGTAACTCTGGACTCTCGGATCACATTAACCTTGATCTGTCCCGGATATTCCAATTCATCCTCAATTCTCTTGGAAATATCCCTTGCCAGAAGAACCATATCATCATCACTGATCTGATCCGGCACCACCATGATTCGCACTTCGCGTCCAGCTTGGATTGCGAAAGACTTATCAACACCCTTGAAGGCATTGGTAATATCCTCTAACTGTTTCAGGCGGTTTGTGTATGTTTCCAACGTCTCTCTTCTTGCACCAGGCCTTGCAGCAGAAATTGTATCAGCTGCCTGAACAATGCAGGAAATGAGGCTCGTCGGTTCAACATCGCCATGATGAGATTCCACAGCATTGATAACCACTGCTGATTCCTTATACTTTTTACAAAGTTCGGAGCCAAGCTGAATATGGGAACCTTCCATCTCATGGTCGACGGATTTTCCAATGTCATGTAATAAACCGGCACGCTTTGCCATTCTGACATCTACGCCAATTTCAGAAGCCAGCAGCCCTGATAACTGAGCAACCTCAATGGAATGCTTTAATGCATTCTGCCCGTAGCTGGTCCTGAATTTCATCTTGCCAAGCAGCTTGACAAGCTCGGGATGGATTCCATGGATGCCGACCTCTAAAATAGCGGCCTCGCCTTCCTCGCGCATCATGTTTTCGACTTCCTTCTGCGCTTTTTCCACCATTTCTTCGATTCTGGCCGGATGAATACGTCCGTCCACAATCAAACGCTCTAAAGCAATTCTTGCTACTTCTCTCCGAATCGGGTCAAATCCCGACAGTACGACGGCTTCCGGAGTATCATCGATGATCAGTTCCACACCGGTCATGGTTTCTAAGGTACGAATATTCCGTCCTTCCCGCCCAATGATACGTCCCTTCATTTCATCGCTGGGGAGCTGAACAACAGAAACCGTAGTTTCTGCCACATGGTCAGCAGCACATCTCTGGATAGCTGTAACCACATACTCTTTTGCCCTTTTGTCAGCTTCTTCTTTAGCTTTGCTTTCCAGCTCCTTGATGAGCTTCGCAGTATCGTGCTTCACATCCTCTTCCACGGATTTCAGAAGATATTCTTTCGCCTGGTCCGTTGTGAGCCCGGAAATTTTTTCCAGCTCTTCCTGTTCCCTGGCAAAAAGTTCTTCTACTTCAGCAGTACGCTTTTTTAAGGCCTCTTCTCTGGACGCCAGACTGGATTCCTTTTTCTCCATGGCCTCTGTCTTCTTGTCCAGATTTTCCTCTTTACTGAGAACACGTCGCTCATAACGCTGAATCTCTGCCCTTCGCTCCTTGGTTTCCTTCTCAAGCTCATTTCTCGCTTTTAAATTCTCTTCCTTCGCTTCCAGGAGAGCTTCTTTTTTCTTCGTCTCTGCGGCCTTTAATGCTTCATCTATTATTTCTCTGGATTTTTCCTCTGCGCTTCCGATCTTACTCTCATAGCTTTTCTTCCGGTAAGCCACAGCCATAACCCAGGTAATAGGAGCCACAATAATTGCTGTTAACAACACGCTGATTATTGGTGACACAGGAGCACCTCCTTTATTTAGTTTTCATTGTACAACATCTCAATTCTAAACTGTTTTATACATTATGTCAAGTATATTGCCCCGAATCTATTTTTTTCTGTATATAATGAGTAACGGTTCAGAGATTATCTGAACCGTTACTCTTATTACTATAATGAAGCAAAGCCGCCTGAATAGCTTCATAAGAGAATCCCTTCCTTGCAAGGTATGCCGAAATCTTCTGCCTTTCCTCCCGGGTTGCCTCTTCCCCTGAATATCCCCGTTTTTTCAAAACCATCTCTATCTGCGCCTCCTCATTTACAGGCATTTCCTCCAGTACGGCCCGGACCATATCGTCCCGGACTCCTTTTTGACGCAATTCAAACGCGATCTGCTTCCTGCTTTTCTTCCGTCCGTTTCTCTCAATATACCGTCTCACATAATCCTCATCATCCAGATACCGATACCGCTTCACAAAGTCGATTGCTGAATCAACAGAAGCCGGCAAAAATCCCTGTTCTGCCAGCTTCTTTCGTAATTCACTCTCTGTTTTAGCGGAAAACTGAAGATAGTAGACAGCTTTATTGCGGGCCTCCTTTTCCTCTTTTAAGATTCCCTCCTGCTGTTTCCCGACGCTGTCCTCCAAAGAGGATACTTTCTGCACATCAGACCTTACCCATGCTTCCTGATTCCACTCTTTCATTATTCCTCCCGACAGGATTTTTACTCTTTTTCTTCATTTTCTGAGACAGCAGGCGCCTCTGCTGCTTCCACGGCCACATGCTGGGCCTCCAGACCATGGATCTCTCTTACCTGATTTTCAATTTCCTCGCAGACCAGCGGATTCTGCTGCAGATACAGTTTGGCATTCTCACGCCCCTGGCCGATCTTAGCTCCTTTATAAGCATACCAGGAACCGCTCTTTTCCACAATATTTGCATTAGCCGCCAGATCCAGAACATCTCCTTCTTTGGAAATTCCCCTTCCGAACATAATATCAAATTCGGCCTCTTTAAAGGGCGGAGCTATCTTATTTTTTACCACCTTTACGCGCACATGATTGCCGGTCACTTCACCGCTCTGCTTTAAGGATTCCGTTCTGCGAACATCCAGGCGGACGGAAGAATAAAATTTCAGTGCACGGCCTCCGGTGGTAGTCTCCGGATTTCCAAACATAACTCCCACTTTTTCACGAAGCTGGTTAATAAAGATAACGATACAATTGGTCTTGCTGATCACAGCTGTCAGCTTTCTTAATGCCTGTGACATCAGACGGGCCTGAAGTCCCACGTGGGAATCCCCCATATCACCATCAATTTCTGCCTTGGGAACCAAAGCGGCAACAGAATCCACAATAACAATATCCACGGCACCGGAACGTACCATGGTTTCTGTAA
Source organism: uncultured Clostridium sp. (assembly GCA_947643685.1). Lineage (GTDB taxonomy): Bacteria > Bacillota > Clostridia > Lachnospirales > Lachnospiraceae > CANRXD01. Next base: position 3,125 of record CANRXD010000011.1, read on the forward strand.
TTTCCAGAGCCTGCTCACCGTTGTCCGGCTGGGAAATATAAAGATTGTCTATATCCACACCGATATTTTTTGCATATACCGGATCCAGGGCATGCTCTGCATCAATGAATCCGGCAATACCGCCGCGTTTCTGCACCTCGGCCACCATATGAAGGGCTACTGTCGTTTTACCGCTGGATTCAGGTCCGTAAATTTCAATGACACGTCCCTTCGGCACACCGCCAAGTCCCAGAGCAATATCAAGGCTTAAAGAGCCTGTGGGAACAGTTTCTATATTCATATTGGCGCTGGAATCCCCTAATTTCATCACGGAGCCCTTTCCATACGCTTTTTCGATCTGGGTCAGTGCCGCGTCAAGAGCTTTCATTTTATCATCTTTATTCATATTCATCCTCCAATGCGAACAAACGTTCTGTCTTCTTATTCAATCATAATATACCTGCTCCAAAAAGTCAACTGTTTCTTGCGGAATTCTCCGCCTTATCCTCTGTTTGATCGTAACAGTTCAGATACTCTTTGAACTGTTACATCTGTTCTGTTTCCTGTGAATAAACGGCGAGCTGCCCGGGAACCTGCAGAATTTCTTTAAAGACGAGCTTTGCGGTAAGATGGTATCTATACTATACGTCATTCTCCACCCACCGTCAATATACACTTTACACAAAATAAAATTTAGGATAACCGTTCAGCCCTGCGAAGATTCCGGGTAAAAAAGCGTTGAAAACTTGTTTTCATAAGCGTTTTTTACCCGGAATCTTCATAAGGCGGACGCCACAAGCTTCTTGTCCGCGGTACGCAGGCAAGAAGATGCAAGGCTGAACAGTTACCATAAATTTACGATTTCAGGGTTTCAGAAAATACCACTCGTATTTCCGTTCCTTTTGAAATCTGACTATCCAGAAAAAGCTTTGCCCCATGCTGGGCTACAATATGTTTGACAATGGCAAGTCCCAGTCCAGTGCCTCCGGTTGCCTTGGAACGGCTTTTGTCTACCCGGTAAAATCGTTCGAACACCCGTTCCTGATGTTCTCCCGGAATGCCGATACCCGTATCCTTTACAGAAAGGAAAGGAGAGCCGTCTTCTGTTCCTGTGGTAACTGTTACCTTCCCCCCCTGGTTATTGTAGCGGATGGCATTATCACAAAGATTATAAAGCAATTCCTCCAAAAGCTGCCTGTCACCGGAAACCACGGTAGATCTTCCCCGAACCTCCATGGTCACATTCAGCTTCCGGGCATTCATGTTCAGCATATCCACGCATTCCTCCGCCAGCTGAAACAGATCCACATCCCGGTATTCCATCCGGCGTTTTCCATCATCCAGCTGTGAAAGCTGGATAATATCATTAATCAGGGACAGAAGCCTCTCCGCATTTTTATGGATCTCCCCGGCAAACCGCTCCGTATTCTCTTTTCCGGCCATTCCGTGTTCCATCAGCTCCGCATAACCGGATATGGCAGTCAGCGGTGTCTTTAACTCATGTGACACATTGGCAGTGAATTCCTGACGCATCTGTGCGCTCTTTAAGATATCCTCGTGCTGCTGCCGGATTTTAGCCGCAAAAGGCGCCAGCTCACGGTATGCCGCCTCCTGTCCCGGCTCAGATAAATTTTCCGCCATCCGCTCTATGGGCTCCACAATACTTTTTGTAAAGTAATGGGCCAGAAAAATACTCAGTAAAAGCAGGAACAAGAAGACTCCGGCCACCGTTGGCAATAAATTCCACAACACGGCAAAAAAGCTGTCTGCCTCTCTGGAGATTCGCAGTACAGTCCCATTATCAAGCTTCACCGCATAATAAAATAAATTTTTATCCAGGGTCTCTGAACGCCTGGTGCCGCTCCCCTCTCCGGTCTCAAAGGCTTTCCGTACTTCCGGTCTGTCCTCATGGTTGGACATGGCCGCCGCGTCCGCATTGCTGTCAAAAACTACGGAACCACCTTCTCCCACTACTGTTATCCGAAGACTTTCCCCGTTCAAATCATAGGTATCCGGATGGACATCCGCGATATGGTCAAACACATGCATATTCTTAAGAACCCAGGCATCCGCTTTCAAATCCCCCACAATCTGTTCCTGAAACAGACCATAAAAGACAAACAGTGCAAACAGCAGTGTCAGTACAATAGCCAGAGCCGACGTTGCAAGAAGCTCAATGTGTATCTTTCGTTTCATTTTGTTCTCCGCCTACTCTATCATGTATCCCACGTTCCGCACAGTCCGGATCATGGCTCCCGCGTCCCCCAGTTTCTGTCTCAGCGTCCGGATGTGCATATCCAGGGTTCTGGATTCTCCCTCGAAATCAATCCCCCAGACCCGTTCCAGAATCACTTCTCTGGTCACGACAATCCCTGCGTTATAAAGCAGCAGCTTCAGCAGCTCATATTCTTTAAATGTCAGGCTGCAGGGGATGTCCTTCACATATACCATGCGTTTCTCATTATCCAAAAAAATATCTCCCAGGCTCAGGAATTTCTCTTCCTCCACTGTGCGCCGCAGAACGGCCCGCACCCGGGCAATCAGTTCCATAACGCCAAAGGGTTTCGTGAGATAATCATCGGCTCCTATATCCAGCCCCTTTACTTTGTCGATCTCAGAGGTTTTTGCTGTCACCAGTATAATAGGAAGCTTCTTTGTTTCCGGCCGTTTTCTGAGCTTCCCTACAATTTCCAGACCATCCGCATCCGGCAGCATCACATCCAGCAGGACCAGATCCGGCTGTCTGGAATCCAGTTTCTTGTAAAAATCTCCGGCAGATTCAAAACCTTCTACCTGATAGCTGCTGTTTTTCAGGGCAAACATCTCAATTTCCAGTATGTTCTTATCATCTTCCACCACATAAATCAACGACATTTGAGTTCCTCCTGCCTGAATTTTTACTCAGCTTTCACATACACAGTATATCAGTATTTTTCTTAAGTTGGAAGAGTATATTTCCTCCGATAGCTCTCCACCATCGCATGAAATTTGGGATCATTGTCACGCTTTAAATTTTTAAGATATCCATGGGCGTCAAAGCCGTCCCTGTCAATCTCAATGACGCTGATGGCAATATTGGAACAATGATCTGCCACCCGTTCCAGATTGGTAGAAATGTCTGAAAGCACAAATCCCTGCTCGATGGTACACTTTCCCTTTTGGAGGCGCCTGATATGATTTGCCTTCACATAAGTATTGATATCATCAATCACTTCCTCCAGCGGCTCCACCAGAGACGCCTGCTGTACATCGTTATTTTCAAATGCAGCAAGAGAAAGATCAAGAATTTCCCTTACAGCCGCCAAAAATACATCCAGTTCCTTCCTGGCCTTTTTAGAAAATTCCATTTTCTTTTCTTCAAGTTCCCTGGCAGCGTCCAAAAGATTCATACCATGGTCAGAAATCCGCTCAAAATCTCCGATACAATGCAAAAGAAGGGAGACCGTAAAGCTGTCGTTTTTCGACAGATTCTGACTGCCCAGTTTCACCATATAGGTTCCCAGCTTATCCTCATATTTGTCCACAAGATTTTCCAGGAACTCTACCTGATCTGCTTTTTCCTGATCATAACGCTCCAACAGCTCAGCAGACATGAGAATGCATTTCTTTGCCAGCCTGGCCATGCGGATCGTCATGTGCCTGCATTGCTCCACCGCATAGCCTGGTGTCTCCAGAAAACGTTCGTCCAAAAGGCGGAACTCTGTGGAAGCGGCCTCTGCATCTTTTGTCTCCCTGATTTCCGCCATATCCGGAATTGTAAGACATGCCAGTTTCACAAGCCCGTTGGAAAATGGTAAAAGCACCAGCGTGGCTGCCACATTGAAAGTGCTGTGCACCACTGCAATTCCCATGGCATTGGCCGGGTTATTTAGAAATTCAAAATGAACAAATCCATTTACCGTATAAAACACCAGCATAAACACGAATGTTCCAATGACATTAAAATACAGATGCACCAGAGCTGCCCGTCTGGCATTTTTGCTGGCGCCGATGCCGGAAAGCAGGGCTGTGGCACAGGTACCGATATTCTGCCCCATAATGATGGGAATCGCAGTTCCAAAATTGACTGCTCCGGTGGCACAGAGAGCCTGCAAAATACCGACAGATGCCGATGAGCTCTGAATGACTGCGGTTAAAACAGCCCCGGCCAGCATTCCCAGCAGCGGATTAGAAAACATGGTAAGAATTCCCCTGAACTCCGGCACGTCAGCTAAAGGCTTCACCGCACCGCTCATGGTCTCCATTCCAAACATCAGAATCGCAAAACCCACCATGATGGTCCCCAGATCCTTCTTCTTCTCCTTTTTGGAAAACATGATGAAAATAACGCCAATCATGGCCAGAACCGGAGAAAATGAAGATGGTTTAAAAAGCCGTACAAAGAAACTGCTGCTTTCAATTCCCGTCATGCTGAGGAGCCATGAGGTTACCGTGGTTCCTATATTGGCACCCATGATAATTCCCACAGCCTGAGTTAATTTCATAATTCCGGAATTTACAAATCCCACCACCATAACAGTCGTGGCCGATGAAGACTGAATCACCGCGGTCACGCAGGTTCCCAGAAGTACCGCCTTAATTGGACTGGATGTAAGCTTCTCCAGAATTTTTTCCAGGCGGCCGCCGGATAATTTTTCCAGACCCTGTCCCATGGTATCCATTCCATAAAGAAACAGAGCCAATCCTCCAAACATGGTAAGCAAACCAAAAAAATCCATATGTTCCTCCGTAAAATTTTGATTTATATTAAAAATATTGAGATACCAGAATCAAAAGATCATGTAATACCTTTTAACTCCCACATCATATCATCAGTATGTAAAATGTCCTCCGCCTGTATGTAAAATCTATGTAAATTTTCAGGGATTATACGAGACCGGCCGTAAAAAAGTCCAATCAGAAAAAGCAAAGCCGCCATCCGGCCTTATTTAGGTCAGATGGCGGCTTTCATGCTGAATTGCTGCCTGAGTATCATTATAACAACAGACGCTCCACGTCCAAAAGGCCCCACCCCTGTTGATTTTTAGGGAGGCCAATATCCCGGGACGTCTCCATAAGCTTTAATTTTACATCCCTGTTGCTCATCTGGGGATATTTTTCCAAAAGAAGGGCAATGGCTCCTGAAACAATGGGCGTACTCATGGAGGTTCCACTTTTTATGGTGTAACGATCCGGACGGTTAGAGCAGCTTACCACACTGCATCCCGGTGCCACCACATCGGGTTTGCACACACAGGCTGCCGTAGGGCCCCGTCCGGAATAGTCTACCATACGGTTGCCTCCCACCAGCACCTCTGTGCTGTCATCAGAGCAGCCCACAGTAATTACTTTCCGGCTGATTCCCGGTGTTGTAATGCTCATCCGCCTTGGGCCATTGTTCCCGGCCGCCACAACAACAACAAGGCCTGCATCCCAGGCCTGATTAACCCCCTTTACCAGCGCTGAGTTCTCACTCATTCCCCGTTTTCCGAAAGAACCCACTGAAATATTCACAATTCGGATTCCCAGCGTATCCTTTCTATCTATGATCCAGGAAATGCCTGCCAGAACATCCTTCGCATATCCATTCCCTTTCCGGTCCAGAACTTTAACTGCTATCAGATTGCATCCGGGCGCCATGCCCTGATATCGCCCATCTGAAAAGGCGCCGCTGCCGCCTATGATGCCGCAGATGTGGCTTCCGTGACCACAGTCGTCATATGGTCCCGCCTTCCTGTTCACCATATCAGCAAATCCAATGACGCGGTCCTCAAAATCCCGGTGCAGAAATACGCCTGTATCCAGGACCGCCACTCCCACGCCCTTTCCTGTAAGCCCCATGGTAAATGCATCCCTGCAATGAATCTGCTTCTTTACATGATTCACATGACTTTCCTGATTGCCTTTTACCATAGGATATTCTGCACCTTCCATTTTGGGAATGTGTCCTTATCCGGTCATTTTCTCCAGAAATGGAAAATCTTAAGAAAATCTTCATAATTCATTCAAAGAATATACAATCATTTTCTGAAACAACATGATATACTTTAAACATAAAAATTGCACGATACAAATGAATCCTTTATCCTAAAACCTTTTTGAAATCGAAATCCTAAATGATGAATCCCTGTACAATATGTGCAGGGTTTTTTCATTTCACAGATTACGCTTTATTCTGCCTTACATTTTTCATAATATCGCAAAAATCAAATGTGGCAAAATAGTCGTCAGGCGTTTCCGCACGACGAATCATCTGTACGCTCCCGTCCTCCTTAAAAAGCAGCTCCGCGCTCTTTAACTTTCCATTATAATTATACCCCATGGAAAATCCATGAGCTCCTGCATCGTGAATAACCAGAAGATCTCCCATATCGATCTTCGGAAGCATTCTGTCTATGGCAAATTTATCGTTGTTCTCACAGAGAGACCCTACTATATCGTATTTGCAGCCGCAAGGTGCATTTTCCTTTCCCATTACAGTAATATGATGATATGCTCCATACATGGCCGGACGCATCAGGTTTACCGCGCAGGCATCCACACCGATATATTCCTTATATGTGTGCTTTTCATGAATAGCCTTTGTCACCAGTACACCATAGGGAGCCAGCATAAACCGTCCAAGCTCTGTAAACAGAGCCACATCACCCATTCCCGCCGGAACCAGAATCTCTTCGTAAGCTTTTCTTACACCCTCGCCGATGCTCTTAATGTCATTGGGCTCCTGTTCCGGACGATAGGGTATGCCAATTCCTCCGGAAAGATTGATAAATTTAATCTCTGCCCCGGTTTCCTGCCTGAGACTTACAGCCAGTTCAAAGAGAACCCTGGCAAGAGCCGGATAGTACTCATTGGTCACTGTATTGCTGGCTAAGAATGCATGAATGCCAAAATTTTTCACTCCCCTGGCCTTTAAGATTTTATAGGCCTCGGTGATCTGCTCTCTTGTCATACCATACTTGGCCTCGCCGGGATTATCCATAATATCCGTTGTGATTCTGAACAGTCCGCCCGGATTAAAGCGGCAGCAGATGGTTTCCGGAATCTTTCCAAGGATCCGTTCCACGCACTCAATATGAGTGAAATCATCCAGGTTTATGATGGCCCCCAGTTCGTTTGCAAGCTTAAATTCCTCCGGCGGGGTATCATTGGAGGAAAACATGATTTCATGTCCGGTAAACCCACAGGCTTTTGACATTAAAAGCTCTGTCTCGGAAGAACAGTCCGTTCCGCATCCCATCTCCTTTAATATTTTCAGAATGAACGGATTGGGGGTTGCCTTCACGGCAAAGTATTCTTTAAATCCCCTGTTCCACGCAAACGCCTCTTTTAACGCCTTCGCATTCTCGCGGATGCCCTTTTCATCATACAGATAAAATGGCGTGGGGTATTCCCCCGCAATTGCCTCCAGCTGTGCCTTGGTTACGAACGTTTTCTTCTCCATGTACGTCTTCTCCTTTATCAGTCTACTGTAACAACACGCATAATGTTGGTATCTGTTGCCGGATCATGTCTTCTGGAATGGCTCAGCACCCCTGCTGTGACCACTGCCAGATCCCCCTCCTCAACAATTCCCTTCTCTTTTAATAAATCAATAGAATTCATAATCAGGGTATCCGTGGACTCCGCCCTTTTCGCCTGATATGGCTTTACTCCCCAGTATAGCTGCATTCTCCGCACTGTCGTGATACTGGGGGACATTCCTATCAGCATGGTCCTGGGATGCCATTTGGAAAGCATTCTGGCCGTATATCCGCTGATACTGGGGGCAATGATCACCCTGGCCCCCAGAGCCCGGGCCGTGGAGACGGAGGAATAGCACACGGCATTGGAAATACTGTGGCTGTTGTCATCAGATACTTTCCTCCTCTTATAAAATATGTCGTCTAAGTGGGATTCTGTCTCTTCCACAATATGAGCCATCATCTTCAGGGCCTCCACCGGATATTTTCCGTTGGCTGTTTCGCCGGAGAGCATAACCACATCTGTTCCCTCGTAAACGGCGTTGGCCACATCTGTAACTTCCGCACGGGTCGGCCTGGGGTTCCGAATCATGGAATCCAGCATCTGGGTTGCTGTGATTACCGGCTTACAGGCTTCACTGCATTTTTCAATCATTGTCTTCTGAAGATGAGGAAGTCTTTCCGGAGAAATCTCCACCCCCAGATCACCCCTTGCCACCATAATCCCATCACTGGCCTCAATAATGGCATCCAGATTCTCCAGACCCTCCGCATTTTCAATTTTCGCAATGATCCCCATATCGGAATCACCGGATTTTAAGATTTCCCGTATTTCCTCAATGGCCTCCGGGGAACGGACAAAAGATGCCGCAATAAAATCAAACCCCATCTCCATTCCAAACCGGATATCTTCCCTGTCCTTATCGGTCAGCGCCGGAAGTTTAATTTTCACACCGGGCACATTAACGCCCTTTCTCTCCCCAAGCTCACCGCCATTAACAATCTGGCATATAATCCTGGGGCCGGACACACTTTTTACATGAAGTTCAATGAGGCCATCATCAATGAGAATCCGGTTTCCTTCTTTCACATCCGCTGTCAGTCCGCTGTAATTGATATGGACCATAGACTCATCACCGTCTGTTTCCTCTGTGGTCAGGATAAATTCCTGCCCCTCCCTTAAAATTATTTTGTTTCCGCCCTTCAAAACCCCTGTTCGGATTTCCGGTCCCTTTGTATCTAAAAGTGCCGCAACGGGAATTCCTGCCTCGTCAGCCACTTCCCTTAACTGTAAATATCTTTTTTTATGCTCCTCATGACTTCCATGGGAAAAGTTAAATCTGGCCACATCCATTCCATTTAAAACCAGCTGTTTCATTATATCCCGGTTGTCACTGTTGGGGCCCATGGTACAGATGATCTTTGTTTTTTTCAATTCAATCTCCTCCTATTCACTGCGTTTTGCCTGCCGGGGATCCATTCCGCCTTTCGTCACATGCTGATGTGTATACAGATGATCCTGACAATATTCATAATCACCCTCACATTTTGAACAGTAGCGGAAAACCAGATCGGGGGCATCCACATCTGTCCGCCCACAGACGGCACAGCGGTGATGCCCATTGGCTTTCGCTGCTTTCACGGCCTGGTTTACCTGGGCTTTAAACTGCTGTTTCCGCCTTATTTCCTTCGGATTAAATTTCCCTCCCCTTGACATGGCAAAATAAAGAATAAAATTCAGCAAAGACATGGCAATGGCAATTCTGGCAGCCGCACCGCCGAAAATAAGCCCATAAACAAAGTATGCCCCGTCAAACAGCGCCAGCCATTTCGCTTTCATCGGAATGACAAAAAAAAGCAAAAATTTTGCTTCCGGAAATGTGGCGGCAAAGGCAAAAAACAGGGAAAAATTCAGATAATCGGCAGTCAGGGGATAAACCATGCCAAACAGCAGATAAATCACCAGCGCCGCCAGCACATGGCCCAGAATACCCATAAAAAAGTACAGGTTAAACCGAAATGAGCCCCAGACGTATTCCAGATTTCTCCCAAGATTAAAATAGCAGTAAATCACCAGGACATTGATAAAAGGATCCCCGGAGGACGGCCACATCAAAAATGTGATCACTCTCCAGATTTGTCCGCGAAGAATGGCACTGGCATCCAGCATCAGATATTGGATATAAACCTGTGGTGCAAACATTTGAAGCATCATACCTGCCGCATAAAGAATCACAATATAATACATCAGGTTGGGGATTGCATATTTCCCAAATTTTCGTTCCAGCTTACTTAAAATATTCATTCCAATTCCTTTCCAATACTTCTATGGACGCTATTATAATTCCCACATATTCCATTTGTCAAACCCTTTGGAATTCTTTTCCACATGCACCAGAAAATTTACGCACTTTTTACAGAATTTCAACCATTTTTGGCAAAGGAATCCCCATACTGTCGATTGTATTTGCAAAGGAATTATGATATAATGTCGCCAGACATTATATCAGCGCCGATTCGCGTTCGTCCGGAGGACGGACAAATGCCTTAGCGAATCGTGCACATCCGGCGGAGCATAGCATGTCGAAGACATGATATAATGTCGCCAGATATGATTGATATCCGTGCATTCCGGATTCTGTTCCCGGAACAGAATTCCATATGCTGAGTTCCGTTTACGGAACTCTTTTTTACTATTTTGTTTTGAACTTA
>CANRXD010000012.1 GCA_947643685.1 uncultured Clostridium sp.
AATAGAAATTCTGGCTCAGACAACTATAAAAAAGTTTACTCGTCAGAGCTGATGCGCGTGAAAAAGAAGTTGACAAATACCGGAAAATATAGTATATTAACCTAAGTTGTGAGAACAACTGACAAGAAAGCAGGTATCCGCCTCACCCTGGCACGAGTCAGTGACCCGGGTTCATAGACATTTGGTTTATTATCATGCAGCAGCATGCCAAACCGATGCAGTTAATGAGCGGATAGTTTACTATCTGCTTTTTCTTTTCTATTGATTCATGAGTATGAAAATGAGTATGGAGGTGTACGGCTATTAGCGAGTTAATGATTAACGAACAGATTCGTGACAAGGAAGTTCGTTTGATTGGTGAAAATGGAGAGCAGCTTGGAATCATGTCTGCAAAGGATGCCTATAAGATGGCCCGGGATGCAGAACTGGATCTTGTGAAAATCGCCCCGACGGCAAAACCGCCTGTCTGTAAGATCATCGACTATGGAAAATACAAATATGAGATGGTTCGCAAGGAAAAAGAGGCGAAGAAAAAGCAGAAGGTCATTGAGGTAAAGGAAGTACGTCTTTCCCCGAATATTGATACCAATGATCTGAATACGAAGGTTGGTTCCGCGAGAAAATTCATCGAAAAAGGCAACAAGGTAAAAGTAACGCTTCGTTTCAGAGGCCGGGAGATGGCTCACATGAACCAGACAAAGTATATTTTGGACGATTTCGCTGAAAAGCTTTCCGATGTCGCAGTCGTAGATAAGCCTTCCAAGGTAGAAGGAAGAAGCCTGGTAATGTTTTTAACTGCAAAAAAATAGGGACAATTTTAAGGAGGAAACTATAATGCCTAAAATGAAAACAAGCAGAGCAGCTGCAAAGCGTTTCAAAAAGACCGGAACGGGTCTGTTGGTAAGAAATAAAGCTTACAAGTCTCATATCTTAACTAAGAAATCTACAAAGCGGAAAAGAAATCTTAGAAAAGACATCGTTACTGACAGCACAAACAGCAAGGTAATGAAGAAGATCTTACCGTATTTATAGTAGATTCGAGATTAAGAAGGAGGAATTTGAGCAATGGCAAGAATTAAAGGTGGCTTAAATGCCAAAAAGAAACATAACAGAGTGCTGAAGCTGGCCAAGGGTTACAGAGGCGCACGTTCCAAACAGTATAGAGTAGCAAAGCAGTCCGTAATGAGAGCGCTGACAAGCTCCTATGCCGGAAGAAAAGAAAGAAAGAGACAGTTCAGACAGCTCTGGATTGCCCGTATCAACGCGGCAGCGAGAATGAACGGACTTTCTTACAGCAAGTTCATGTTTGGTTTAAAGCAGGCTGGTGTTGTTATGAACCGTAAAGTATTATCCGATATGGCTATCAACGATGCAGAAGGCTTTACGAAATTAGCTGAGCTCGCAAAGAGCGAACTGGCTTAATTTAAAAATCCCAGAGGCGCTGTCCTTTTCCGGGGAAACCGGAGAGGAGGCGTCTTTTTTAATTCGCGAATCAGGAAAACAGATTCGTGCCCGGCGCGGGAACTTTGGATAAATACCCTTTGTCTGCATATTCTGGCGTTCTTCGGTGCATCCTATGGAAAAGACTGAAAAGCGGTTAAAAAACCGCAGAAGGGAGTCACCATGCAATTTGGATGCAGCAGCTTTGCGTGGAACACGGAAGATGGAACACACCTTTTGGGGCGGACCTATGATCAGTTCGGAACGCTTTCAGGGAACAGGGTCCTTTTAATTCCGCCTGGAACTGCCATGGGAACGGCAGTGGAAATCGAAGAAAAAAACGTAAGGACGAGATATGCCATGGCAGGGATGGCGGTTATGGGGCTTCATACGCCGATTCTGGTGGATGGAGTTAATGAAAAGGGCCTCATGGGAGCTCTTTTGAATTATCCTGGCTATGGAATTGGTGAAACGATGAAACAGGGCGGACAAAGCTCTGTGCATCCCGGATTTCTTGTGGGCTTTCTTCTGGGACAGACGGGCTCGGTTGAGGAGGCGGTCCGGGAACTGAAGAAAATCCGGATGTCAAATGAGCTTGTTTTTGGAGAGACAATGAGCGTTCACTATATGTTCTCGGACAGAACAGGAGAGGCAGTGGTAGTGGAGCCGGAGGAAGAGGGCGGCCTTAAAATTCACAGGGATACCATTGGTGTTATGACCAACAGCCCCGACTATCTCTGGCACAGGACGAATCTTCGCAATTACGGCGGTGTCTTTTACAAAGAAGGCTCCAGAAAATTTCTTAATATGAAGCTTATGGGATTTGGGGAAGCCCTTGGAGGCGGTTTTGGCCTTCCCGGCGATTATTCCTCACCATCCCGGTTTGTTCGCCTTGCCGCCTTAAAGGAGGCCGCTGTAAAGGGGAAGAATGAAGAAGACGGCGTGATGCGTATGTTCCAGCTTTTTTCTTCTGTGGATACGCCGGAGGGAATTTTAAGATCAGAAGATCAGGCAAAGGGATATGAAATGACTTTGTGTATCAGCGTCATGTGTGCGGAGTCCGGGACATATTATTTTTCTGTGAGGGAGAACAGAAGAATCTGTGCGGTACGGCTGGATGGAAAAATGGAGGGGCAGGGGATTTGCTGCTACGAGCTTCCCCGAAGACAGGACGTGGATTATTGGAATTAGCATAATTCACTTTAAATTGCCATACGTTTTGCTGGCCTGTTTTTCCGATGGCACAAAGAGGAAATGCCTCGCATGATAGCAGCCGTATAGCAATGCAGCAGGGGCTTTCCTATAAGATAAAAAAGAGAAGTCATCGTAGACTTCTCTTTCTGATGCAGAAGAAGAGACTTGAACTCTCACGGTATTGCTACCACACGGACCTGAACCGTGCGCGTCTGCCAATTCCGCCACTTCTGCGTTCCCGTCTGCTGTTTTATCAGCGACAAGATGCATTATAATACAAGGCTGTTTATTTGTCAATAATTTTTAAAAAAATTTTTAGTTAAAGTTTTTTGCAAAAAATAGAAAAAAAGTGTTGCTAATTTTTAAGAACTGTGGTATATTATCACCTGTCGGTAAGAAATGTTTCATACATGGAGTACCCGATACGCGGAAGTGTCGGAACTGGCAGACGAGCAAGACTAAGGATCTTGTGGTGGTTACATCGTGTGGGTTCAAGTCCCATCTTCCGCATCTTAAAGCGTGAAATCGAATCACAGTGGTTCGGGTTTCACGCTTTTTTTCTCGGAATCTTCATAAGGCGGATGCCGCGTGTTTTCTGTCCGCGATACGCGGGCAAGAAGATGCAAGGCTGAACGGTTACAATTACTTTGAGCGAATTTTTCGGAAGCCGGATAGCCTTATGTTTCGCTGACCTGCTTTTCTGATAACATAAAGGAAAAAGTATCAGCATTGAAACAGAACGGCCTTTAAAAAGTTGGTTATAGTGGACTAGGTTACAGACTTTGGTGCAAATAAAACATTAACAGGTGGTTTGGCTTTACAAACTCTGGAAACATATAAGCGCTTTATCAATACAGATAATATTTCTTTTGGCGGCAATAATTTTGAACTGTATTTTGAAGAGGATGATTTTGATAAGTTTGCAGACAATCTAAAAAAATATGATGTGGAATATGTTCACCCGGTCAAAGAACATTCGTGGGGACAGCGGGTTGTTCGCTTCTATGATCCGGACAGATATATTATTGAAGTGGGGGAGAATATGAAAGAGGTCTGCAAAAGATTTATAGACTGTGGAATGACACCAGAACAGGCGGCAGAGCGTATGGATGTACCAGTGGAATACATAAATGAGTGTATGCAGCAGAAGGGAATACCGATTGGATGATTCACGTGGGTTTGCCGCAGTTTTACCTGAGTTTCGCCGACATTCTTAAGTTTTAATTAAATCCCTGTTTTACCATCGGTTCTCACTTGCAGAATGCAGTTTTTTCTAGTATAATGAGTGCAGTTGAAAATGTTAATCTAAGATTGAGGAGAGATGAGAAGATGAGAATGAGAAAAGCATTACTCTTAGCAGTTATGACCGCAGCGCTTGGAAGCATGAATATGTTTGCTGCGTTTGCAGACACTGATGTGGTAGAGCCGGGAAGCGAAGAGAACGTGGCTGATGAAAACCTTCTGCTTGGCTGGGTACAGGACGGTTCGGAATGGCGCTATTATAATGAGGACGGCTCCGCCCATACAAGCTGGCTGAAGGAATCCGACGGACATGGCACAGAGGTGTGGTATTACATTGATCCTGCCACCGGCTTAATGCTTCACAGCGTAACAAGAGTGATTGACGGTGTATCCTATTCCTTTAATGAGGATGGAAGCTGGGTTGCCCCGGTAGCCGTTGCTCCCCGCGGAAAATTAACCGGAGGTTCCTTCTATAATACATGGTCCAACTTAAAAATTCCGCAGGTAATCGGAAGCACCAGTACAGATAATGAGGCAGAGGATTTATTCTCCGACAGCGCATATGCAACAATCGGAAATCCGAAGGTGACTCATGATCTTTATATGTCTGCGGACTTCGGTGATCTGGAAATTTATTATGCGAATATGAAAGATAAGCCGAATATGGATGCGGCAACATTCGCGACAGAGCTTGGGAAGCTCGAAAAAGGAAAAAGCGGCCAGGTAAGCGCAGTGGAGACAACAACTGTTGCAAACCAGCCCTACTCCAAAGTCAGCATCACAAAGACCAATAAAAAGGGTAAACAGTATGTTACCACATACTACTGCCGCAAGCTTGACAGCTATATGGTTGTGATTTGCACCAGTGGCTCCATCGGTGATTCCGGTGCTCTTGCGGATATCGTAAAGGCAATGACAACTGCACAGTAAAACATAAACAATCGGAGACTCCGGGATTAACCGGGGTCTCTTTTTAGATAGGAATCTTTTTATATAGAAAAGCGCCGTCCTGCCAGCTGATGAATGGCGGGAAAGTAAAAATTTCCATTCGGGATAGTATTTCTAAAAGAAATGGTATATAATGTCTAGGTGTGTAAAAGAATACCAGAAATACTACAATCAGGAGGAATCATGTTAGAACTGCAGAATCTTTCTTTTGGTGTAGCGGAAAACCAGGGAAAAAAAGAAATTTTAAAAAATGTCAGCCTGAATATAGGTGAGGATAAATTTGTTGTTATAACAGGCCCCAACGGTGGGGGAAAATCCACTTTGGCCAAACTTATTATGGGAATCGAAAAGCCCGTTTCCGGAAAAATTCTTTTTGACGGGCAGGACATTACGGAAAAGAACATCACGGAGAGGGCCAACCTGGGGATCAGTTTTGCGTTTCAGCAGCCAGTCCGTTTTAAGGGCGTTCATGTACTGGATTTGATCCGCCTGGCAGCGAAAAAGCAGCTTTCTGCCGCTGATGCGTGCCAGTACCTGTCGGAGGTGGGACTTTGCGCCAAGGACTATATTAACAGAGAGGTAAACGCCAGCTTATCCGGCGGTGAGTTAAAACGGATTGAAATTGCCACGGTCCTTGCAAGAGCCACAAAACTTTCTGTGTTTGATGAGCCAGAGGCCGGAATTGATCTCTGGAGCTTTCAGAATCTGATTCAGGTGTTTGAAAAAATGAGGGAAAGGACCAATGGCTCCATCATTATTATTTCCCATCAAGAAAGGATTCTGGACATTGCTGATGAGATCGTGGTGATTTCCGGCGGCTCCATTTTAAAGCATGGAACCAGGGATGAAATTTTGCCGGAGATTTTGGGAACCGCGTCCGCGCCCGGCGGATGCCAGTTTTACAGGAGGGACATGTAATTATGGATAAAATACTGGAAACTCTGCTTGAAAAGGTAGCCGGACTTCATGAGATTCCGGAGGGTGCTTATAATATCCGGGCCAACGGCAGGATGGCCGGCCGCAATACCACGGCAAATATTGATATTGTAAGCCGTGAAGACGGAAGTGGAATTGATGTTCATATTAAGCCGGGGACCAAACGGGAAAGTGTTCATATTCCTGTGATTTTAAGCCAGACCGGATTGACGGAAATGGTCTGCAATGATTTTTTCATCGGGGATGATGCGGATGTGACTATTGTTGCAGGCTGCGGCATCCACAACAGCGGTGCTAAGGAGTCACGCCACGACGGAATTCACCGGTTTTTCGTGGGAAAAAATGCCAGAGTAAAGTATGTGGAAAAGCACTATGGAGATGGGGACGGAACTGGAGGACGTATTATGAATCCCCGAACCGAGGTGACGGTCGAAGAAGGCGGTTATATGGAGATGGAAACCGTGCAGATTAAGGGCATCGATTCCACAAAGCGGGACACCGTGGCCCATTTAAAGGCTGATGCAACGCTGATCGTTCAGGAAAGACTCATGACCCATGGAACCCAGACCGCAGAAAGTAATTTTGATGTGTCTCTGGACGGGGAAAATTCCAGTGCCAACATTGTTTCCCGTTCCGTGGCAAGGGATACGTCCAGCCAGGTATTCTTTTCCAATCTGAGGGGAAACAATCTGTGTGCCGGTCATACAGAGTGTGATGCCATCATCATGGATCATGCTAAAATCAGCTCTCTGCCGGAGATTACAGCCAATCATCCGGACGCTGCCCTGATCCATGAGGCGGCCATTGGAAAGATTGCGGGGGATCAGATCATAAAGCTCATGACTTTGGGCCTGACTGAGGCGGAGGCAGAGGCTCAGATCGTGAATGGGTTTTTGAAATAATGGTATTAGATTCTATAAAAAGCGTATTTGCGCTGATGTCTCTGATTTTAACAGGTTTTTATTTTTCAGGGAAGAAATGGTTTGGAAAACCGGGGATGGATCTGCTGTCTAAGTTTACCGTGGAGGTCACCCTCCCCTTTTACATGTTTTATAACATTTATAAGGATATCGGAAGCCGAAGAACCCTGGCGTCTCTGGTTTTTAAGCTTCCTGTTACCTTCCTCCTGATTCTTTTGTGCATTGGACTGGCAGCGCTTGTGGCAGTGGTTTTTAAAGTAAAAGCGGGGCGAAGGTATACCTTTGTGGCGGCTGCGGGATTTCCCAATGTGGTTTTCATTGGATTTCCGGTGATTCAGGCCCTGTGGGGAGATTCAATCACTTCGGTGGGGGTGATTTATTATATTTCCAGTACACTTCTGTTCTGGACCATCGGAATCTGGCTTATCCGGAAAGACGGAAAGTCTCAGGAAGAGGCGGGGAGCTTTTTTTCCAACCTGAAAATGTTGATTTCTCCTCCTGTTATGGGAATGTTTCTTGGAATGGTAGTGATTTTAGCAGGCATTCCGGTGCCGGATTTTGTTTTACAGCCGCTTTCCATGATTTCGGGTGTCACTTCGCCGCTGGCGCTTATTTTCAACGGCAGTGTAATTAGCAATATGGATACCTCCACGATTAAATTTGGGCGGGACCTTTATCTGGCGCTTCTTATGCGGTTTGTAATTGTTCCGCTGGCGGCAGTGGCCTTTTTAAAGCCCATTCCGATTCCGGCTGAGATGAAGCAGGTATTTTTCATGCTTTCCACCATGCCTGCCATGGCCCAGATGGGGATTATGGCCAGCCAGTATCAATGCGATTATGAATTTGCCTGTACGGTTATTACCGTGACCACAGTCACCAGTTTATTTACAATCCCGGTGTTTATGTTCCTGATGCAGACATTTTCCTTTTTTTAACCGTTCCTGTAACGGCTGAATGGTTACAGCTGTTTTTTTCCGGAGAACAGGATTCTTCTTCCCTTCTTTTACATACTGTAAAGAAAGAGTCAAAAGCAGGTGGAAGCTGATGGATGACCAGAAAGCGGAAAATCTTCTGAATCTGGCCTTGTCGGTTCCGGAGGAGGAACGGGAACAGACAGGGGAATTAAATGTTGGATTTGACCAGGCTCAGAAAACCTGGGAACTGATTGTGAAATATAACGGCGATTTGGGAGAAGTTTTAAAAGAGCAGTTTCCCCAGGTGAAATTCCGGGCTCTGACGGGGGGATATGCTATTTTAATTGTGCCGGAGGCTCAGGTGGATCCGGTCATTGCCTTAAAAGAAATTGAATTTGCAGAGAAACCAAAGAGGCTGTACTTTGCCATCAACAGGGCAAGGGCGGCCTCTTGTCTTACTCCGGTACAGGCAGGAGCCGATGGACTTTCCGGCAAAGGGGTTCTGGTGGCCATTGTGGACTCGGGAATTGACTATTTCCATGATGATTTCAGAAATGCGGACGGAAGCTCCAGGATTCTGTATCTGAGAGATCAGGTGCGGGAGCAGGTATATACAAAGGAAGATATTGATGCGGCCCTTCAGACGGGAAGTCGCAGCGCGGCCCGGGAGCTCGTCCCGTCGATGGACCCAAGCGGACATGGAACGGCTGTGGCAGGGATTGCAGCGGGAAACGGCAGGGAAAGCGGCGGACGGTACCGGGGAGTGGCCTGGGAAAGCGAACTTTTGGTGGTGCGGCTTGGCGTGGCAGATCCAGAGGGGTTTCCCAGAACCACACAGATTATGGATGGCCTGGACTTTGTGGTCCGGACCGCAATATCTCTGGGAAGACCGGTGGCTGTGAATTTAAGCTTTGGAAATTCCTATGGCTCCCATGACGGAAACGGGCTGTTTGAGCGGTACATTGACTCTCTTACGGAAATGGGACAAAATGTGTTTGTCATTGGAACAGGAAACGAAGGGGATGCCGGCGGCCATACCTCCGGGAGTCTTGAGACAGGGGAAGAGACAGTGATCGAACTTTCCGTGGCACCCTATGAGACAGGATTCGGAGTGCAGCTGTGGAAAAGCTACGAGGACGATATCCGGATTTATCTGAGAAATCCGTCCGGAGCGGTGACGGAACCGGTAAGCAGCCGGCAGGGCCCTCATGAGATTGATATGGGAGGGGCCAGAGTGCTTCTGTATTACGGGGAGCCGGGTCCCTTTAACATGGCTCAGGAGATTTATTTTGATTTTCTGCCGAAGAATTCCTATGTGGAAAGTGGAATCTGGAAGATTATCCTTAAGGCAGAGCGGGTTGTGGAGGGAAAATTTGACCTGTGGCTGCCCTCAGGAGGAGCAGTAAACCGCTCTACCAGGTTTCTGCGGCCGGTTCCTGATACCACGCTCACAATTCCCTCCACGGCCCTCCGCCCTGTTTCCGTGGGGGCATATGATGATTCTGCCATGGTCTATGCCGCCTTTTCCGGACGGGGGGACACAAGAAAATACAGGATTCAGAAGCCGGATCTGGTGGCCCCGGGCGTTGGGATCGTTACGGTGAAGAATGGCGGCGGCTATGAGCCGGTGACCGGAACGTCCTTTGCGGCGCCTTTTGTGACAGGGGCGGCAGCGCTCCTGATGGAATGGGGGATTGTACGAAATAATGACCCTTATTTGTATGGGGAGAAGGTGAAGGCGTATTTACGGCGCGGTGCGAAGCCTCTGCCAGGATTTGCGGAATATCCGAATCCGCAGGTGGGGTATGGGGCGCTTTGTGTCGAAAACAGTTTGCCAAGATAGAATTAGGGAGATTTTTGGGGTAATAAGCACTTATTTCGTGACATATGGTGTCTAATAAAGTGCTTATTTGCTAGAAATTGATTTTGTTTCCCGTTGATGAGTTTATCATTAATCCGTGAAATAAGATTGGGGGAATTTGAAGTTAGCGAAATATTATGTCCGAAAAAAGATAGAAGAAGCAGGGGCTATTGGATATAATATATATGAAAGACTTTAAAAGTTCGAAGGCTACTAAATTGAAATGGTTGTGATATGAATTCTGAAAAAAATTGGAGGTGTAATAAATGACTTTGCGGCAGGAAGCGTATGCTATGATTGATTCTTTACCAGATGATGACAGTGTTAAGTTTTTCATAGATATGATTAGGCGATTTAATGTAGTTGTTAGAAAAACAGAGAAAATATCTGAGACTTAAAATTCATTTGCAGAAAAAAGACAGGCGTTTTTACACATGGAGGAGTTAAAAAAGAAGTATCCATTCCCAAAAGATTATGACTATGAACAAATCAGAAAGGAAGCTATAAAAGAGAAATATGGTTGCGTTAATTGACACTAATGTGCTATTAAACCTGAATTATTCACCGTGGTACGGTGAAAGTGGCATAAGGCCACATAGTTACTGTATTTAAGCTGCTTATTGCATTTCATCTAATAAGTGAATAGAAAAAGAGACTAATTATGTGGTAAAATTTAGGTGTTAAATCAAAATCTCTATGGATATTTTAAACACCTTAACACTGAAAAGCAAAGGTTTATAGTCCGGATGAGTTTGTGGCATTATTAGAATATGAGATTAGTGTGGAAGAAGGTAGAATGTAACTGTCTTTCATTGCCTTAACCCATTGGAGATTGGCGATGACAACATTAATTTAAGCCATTGCCTGAATTCAAGAATCGAATGGTTAAAGGTGGAAAAGCGCCTCTTTGATAATGACACTAATTTACCGTCAATTTTGTCCCAACTTAGCATTACCGTACCATACTCCTCCCGTATTTATACGGGTTTTCGGGGTTTTTGCTCAAAAAAGTGAAAAAAGTTTGTGACATTAACTTGACATACGCGGGGGATGGGGCGCTGTGTGTGGCGGATAGTCTGCCGGGGCAGATCAGAACAAAAAACGCAGATGAATCACAGTCAGAATTACCGATTTTATACATTAATGCGCTGCCGTGCTGAGTTGCACAGGAACAGGAGTATGTAGTAGAATAGACAGCATACCTATCTGCACCTGGGGAATAGCTTCCTCACGAATTTTCAGCAACAGTTCAGCATTGCGAAGATTCCGGGTAAAAAAGCGTTGAAAACTTGTTTTCAAAGCGTTTTTTACCTGGAGTCTTCATAAGGCTGACACCGCAAGCTTCTTGTCCGCGGTACGCGGGTAAGAAGATGCAAGGCTGAACTGTTACAATTTTTACGTCTGCGCCTGCAGGCTGACAGGAGTGAGAAAATGATATTGACTGCAACAAAAGAGATGCTGACGGACCGTATTTTTCTGGGAAAGGCGTTTCGGATTGCCTTTCCCGTTGCAATGCAGGGCATGTTAAATACAATCGTGAACCTGGTGGATACAATGATGATCGGGGCTCTGGGAGCCACGGCCATTGCGGCTGTGGGGCTGGCCAATAAGGTGTTTTTTGTGTTCTCTCTTTTGATTTTCGGAATCAACAGCGGAAGTGGGATTCTGGCCGCACAGTATTGGGGGAACCAGGACGTAAAGAATATCAGAAAGGTGCTGGGGCTTGCATTATTACTGGGAATCAGCGGTACCCTGCTGTTTGCCGTACCGGCAATTGTCCGTCCGGGGCTTGTGATGCGGATTTTTACACCCAATCCGGAAACCATACGGGTGGGGGCCTCCTATCTGGTAATTGTGGCAGTTTCTTATCCTTTTACAGCATTTACCAATACGTATGTGGCCATGCTGCGGGCCGTGGGGCAGGTGAAGCTGCCGGTGCTCACAAGCTGCATGGCCATCGTAATTAATATTGTCCTGAATTTTTTCCTGATTTTTCCGGCGAGGACCGTGGTGCTTGGAGGAGACCCGGCCCATACGATGTTTATATGGGGTGCCGGTATGGGAGTGGCAGGCGCCGCTCTGGCCACACTGACGGCGCGGGTGACGGAGACCCTGGTACTGCTTTTCGTGGTTTACTGGAAAAAATTCCCCATTGCCTGCAGCCCGAAGGCGATGGTCGGGTATACCGGCGCGTTTTTAAAACAGTTTATTCATACCTGTACTCCGGTCATTGCCCATGAATTCATGTGGGGACTGGGTGTGACTATTTATTCTCTGGCTTACGGACGGATGGGAGACGATGCAGTTGCCGCGATCACCATTGCCACCACTATTCAGGATATTGTTGTGGTTCTGTTCCAGGGGCTCAGTGCGGCAACGGCTGTGGTTTTGGGCCATGAAATGGGTGCCGGAAATCTGAAACGGGCAGAACGGTATGCCACTAATTTTCTGATTCTGCAGTTTTTGGTTACACTTTTGGGAATGGCAGTCTGCATGGCCATCCGTGGCCCGATCCTTTCCATTTATCAGATCACGGATCAGGTGGCGGGGTCGGCAGCCCTCTGCATTTTGGTATTTGTGTTGTTTATGCCGGCGAAAACCTTTAATTACGTGAATGTTGTGGGGGTTTTAAGGAGCGGCGGAGACACAAAGATGTGCCTGTTCTTAGATACCAGCGGTGTCTGGTTTATTGGAATTCCTCTGGCATTTCTGGGAGGGCTGGTCCTTAAATATCCCATTCACATTGTTTATGGGATGGTAATGCTGGAAGAGGTTTATAAGATGATTCTTGGATACTGGAGATACCGGCAGAAAAAGTGGCTGCGTAATCTGGCAGCAGAGCTGTAAAAATCCATGGCTTTTCCCGGGAAAGGCCATGGATTTTAATTCAGGTTGCAGACGGACCTGACGGCACAAAGCCCAGATCAGAAGAAAGCTCTCCGGCAAAGTGGAGAACCGATTTTAACTGACGGTTTAGCTGCGCGTCGGTTTCAATACGGATATTGGGGGCGATGATTCCGATGGAACAGGCCAGTTCTCCCTCAGAATTGAATACCGGAGCGCCGATGCCGATGGCATCGTTTACATAGTCCCCCTGGGTGATAGCATAGCCGCACTGACGGATTTTCGTGAGTTCTGTACGGAGGACATCCGGACAGACCTGAGGGAAAGCACGGTCATGGACTATGATGTTTTTGAGATATTCATCAATAAAGGAAGGAGACTGGTATGCCAGAAGAACCTTACGGATCGCGCCGCAGTGGAGGTACATTTCATATCCGAATTCTTCCACCACCTTCAGATGGTTGGGACCATCTACTTTTTCGATCACCAGCCCTTTGTTTCCCACAGGGATGATTAAATAAGAATCCTCAGTAGTCTGGGAGGACATGGCCGTAAGAACCGGATAAGCGGCATCCTGAAGGCGGATCCCCCTGGAGGCCGCCTTTCCAAGGGGGATCAGGGCAGGACCTACACGGTAGGTAT
>CANRXD010000013.1 GCA_947643685.1 uncultured Clostridium sp.
ATTATTAAATTCGGTTTGAATATCGTTATTGGTTAAGGATGAGGTGAGCGTATGTCAGAAGCACAATGGTACGTTGTACACACCTATTCCGGATATGAGAATAAGGTGAAAGTTGACATTGAGAAAACAATCGAAAACAGAGGACTCCAGGACCAGATTTTAGAGGTTTCTGTCCCGCTGGAAGAAGTCGTTGAGCTGAAAAACGGCGCCCAGAAGCAGGTTGAGCGCAAGATGTTCCCAGGCTATGTACTGATTCACATGGTCATGAATGATGATACCTGGTACGTAGTCAGAAACACCCGGGGCGTAACCGGATTTGTTGGACCGGGTTCCAAGCCGGTGCCGCTTACAGAAGAAGAGATGAGAAATCTTGGTTTTAAGACAACCGGAGTCGTCGTTGATTTTGCAGTTGGAGATACCGTAGTGGTTATGGCCGGTGCATGGAAGGATACCGTGGGCGTCATTAAGACTGTCAACGAACCTAAACAGACCATCACAATCAACGTCGAAATGTTCGGCCGTGAAACACCGGTGGAACTGAATTTTTCTGAAGTTAAGAAAATGTGACCGACCGGAAGCAGCTTAGCGAGCGGGAGCCGAAGGCGAAGTGCGAGTTTAGTGCGAGGACGTTCGCGGCCCTTAATGAGCACGTGTAAAGGGAGTGCAGATTTTGTGGAGCGAACATACCAGCTTTCGCTGGTCGCGTGGGAGGGAAATCCCCGACATTACCACATGATTTTAGGAGGTGCCTAATTATGGCAAAGAAAGTTACAGGTTATATTAAATTACAGATTCCGGCAGGAAAGGCAACACCAGCACCGCCAGTTGGTCCGGCGCTTGGACAGCATGGCGTTAATATTGTACAGTTTACAAAGGAGTTTAATGCAAGAACTGCTGACCAGGGAGATATAGTAATTCCGGTTGTTATTACAGTTTACGCAGACAGAAGCTTCAGCTTCATCACAAAGACTCCGCCGGCTGCTGTATTATTAAAGAAGGCTGCTAAGATTAAATCCGGTTCCGCAGCACCGAACAAAACAAAAGTAGCGACTCTTACAAGAGCGGAAGTTCAGAAGATTGCTGAATTAAAGATGCCTGATCTTAACGCTGCAAGCATTGAAGCTGCAACAAGTATGATCGCAGGTACTGCCCGTTCCATGGGCATTACAGTGGTGGACTAATCCCCGCTGATATCCGCTGTTTCATGTTATAATACAGTAACAAATACGTGGGAGGGAGAACTCCCGACAATACCACAGGAGGTTTATTTAGAATGAAAAGAGGAAAAAGATACGTAGAGGCGGCAAAAGCTATCGACCGCACTACTCTTTATGATACAGCAGACGCTATTGCATTGGTAAAAAAGGCTGCTGTTGCAAAATTTGATGAAACTATCGAGGCTCATCTGAGAACAGGCTGTGATGGCCGTCATGCTGACCAGCAGATCCGTGGCGCAGTAGTTTTACCTCATGGTACAGGTAAAACTGTCAGAATCCTTGTGTTCGCTAAGGGACCGAAGGCGGATGAAGCTCAGGCTGCAGGTGCTGATTACGTTGGGGCAGAGGAATTAATTCCGAAGATCCAGAACGAAGGCTGGCTGGATTTTGATGTGGTTGTTGCCACCCCGGATATGATGGGTGTTGTTGGACGTCTGGGCCGTGTACTTGGACCGAAAGGGTTAATGCCGAACCCGAAGGCCGGTACCGTAACCATGGATGTTACCAAGGCTATCAATGAGATCAAAGCCGGTAAGATTGAGTACAGACTCGATAAGACAAACATTATCCACGTGCCAGTAGGTAAGGCTTCTTTCACAGAAGAACAGTTAGCGGACAACTTCCAGACGCTTATGGATGCAATCATCAAGGCGAAACCCAGCACAGTTAAGGGCGCTTACTTAAAGAGCGTAACTCTTACTTCCACAATGGGACCTGGCGTAAAGTTAAACGTCGCCAAGTTAGTGAACTAGTTTCTGAAAAAGTGATTGACAATCCGAATATATTATGATAGAGTATTTTGGTATTGAATGCCGAAGACAGCAGGTGCCGTATGGCGTAAGATAAAACACCTGCCGAGGAACGTACAAAACTCACAAGACGAATTTTGTAAACCTCTTTGTCCTTATGGCAGAGAGGTTTTCCTTTTTTTAACGGCTCTTACGCGCAAAATAAAACAGGAGGTAAACCATTCATGGCAAAAGTTGAATTAAAGCAGCCGGTAGTGACTGAGATTGCTGAACTTTTGGACGGAGCTCAAGCCGCAGTAGTTGTTGACTACCGTGGATTAACTGTTGAGCAGGATACTGCGCTTCGTAAACAGTTAAGAGAAGCCGGTGTTACTTACAAGGTATATAAAAATACCATGATTCGCTTCGCAGCAAAGGGAACACCATTTGAAGCACTTGAGCCGCATCTTGAAGGACCCACTGCTCTTGCAGTATCTAAGACAGATGCAACGGCTCCGGCAAGAATTTTAGCAAACTTTGCTAAGACGGCTGATAAGCTGGAATTAAAAGGCGGCGTAGTAGAAGGGACCTATTACGACCAGAAGGGAATCAATGTTGTTGCTACTATCCCGTCCAGAGAAGAACTTCTTGGGAAATTACTTGGAAGCATCCAGTCCCCTATTACCAACCTTGTACGTGTGCTCAATCAGATTGCAGAGCAGCAGGGAGGCGGTTCTGCAGAGGCTTAAGGTGGCCGGCTGACAGAACAGTTGTATTGTCTGTACAAACAAACGTGAATATAAAATTTAATGGAGGTAAATAATAATGGCAAAGTTAACAACAGCTGAATTTATCGAAGCTATCAAGGAATTATCCGTATTAGAATTAAATGAGTTAGTAAAAGCATGTGAAGAAGAGTTTGGTGTTTCCGCAGCAGCAGGCGTTGTAGTTGCAGCAGCAGGCGGCGCAGCTCCGGCTGAGGAAGAGAAGACGGAGTTCGATGTTGAGCTTACAGAGGTAGGCCCGAACAAGGTTAAAGTTATCAAGGTTGTTCGTGAAGTGACAGGTCTTGGACTGAAGGAAGCTAAGGATGTTGTAGACGGTGCTCCGAAGGTTGTTAAGGCTGGCGCTTCCAAGGAAGAGGCTAACGAGATCAAGACAAAACTTGAGGCTGAAGGCGCTAAGATTACTCTTAAGTAATTCTGAACTACAATACAAAAAGAGAGCCGCAGGAAGGGGAACCTACCTGCGGTTTTTCAGTATGATGGTTACTAAGAAAGAAGAAAAGCATGTGGAAAGAAAGAGGCAGATGTGTTAAAATGAATAACGACAGGAAAAGGAGTGGGACCATATGCTGGATGAATTAATGAAACGCTATCCGGTGCTTGAGCCTGTGAAGGACAGTATTCAGGCGGCATATAAAATACTGGAGACATGCTATGAGGATGGAGGAAAGCTTCTGATTGCAGGAAATGGCGGAAGTGCCGCCGACTCAGAGCATATTGTTGGAGAGTTGATGAAGGGGTTTGTTAAACGCCGTCCTCTGTCAGAGGAAATGAAAAGGGCGCTGGTGGCAGCGGATCCCCGGCGCGGTGCACGGCTGGCAGAACGGCTCCAGGGAGGGCTTCCGGCGATTGCCCTGTCTGGTCATGCCGCTTTGTCCTCTGCTTTTGCCAATGATGTGGATGGAACTCTTTCCTATGCCCAGCAGGTAAATGGATACGGAGAAGCGAAGGATGTGTTTCTTGGGATCAGCACTTCGGGAAACGCTGAAAATGTAATGTATGCGGCAGTGATGGCGAAAGCCAAAGGAATGAAGGTTCTTGGACTTACGGGAAAGGACGGAGGAGAACTGGCGAAAATCGCAGATGCGGCCATTATTGTACCGGAGAGGGAGACGTACAAAATTCAGGAGCTCCATCTTCCGATCTATCATGCCCTGTGCCTGATGCTGGAGGACAGGTTTTACAAAAAGTAAGAAAGGTGCAGCCAGGAAAACATCCGAAGAAACCATTATGAGGGGAAATACCAATGGAGTTACGAGACAGAGTTGCAGAAGAATTTGACAAAAGGAAGGAAGGGCTTTTGATTTTTGCCTTTCTGCTGGGCTTTGGCTTTTTTATCAATCAGGGGGTAGAGATTAAGGGACTTTATATGGACGATCTGTATCTGTGGTCCTGTTATGGGGAGCAGTCTTTCCGGGAATTCGTGTTTCCCATGGGGAGCAGCAGATTTCGTTTTATTTTTTATCTGGCTTCCTGGCTGGAGCTTTTCTTTCTGGAGAATCATGTAACATGGATCGTGCCTTTTAACATCATACTTAATGCCCTTATTTCGTTTTCTGTCTATCGTATTTCAGTTCGGATGAGCAAAAGGAAACTGGTGAGCCTTGCGGCGGCAGTGGCTTATCTGCTTTCACGAATGAGCTATTACCAGATCGGGCAGTTGTACGGGCTTATGGAGAGCCTGGGACTCTGGGCTGCTTTGGGCATTCTTTATTTCCTGTACCGGTATGTGAACGGAAAGAACACCAGAGCTTTTCTGATGGCCAATCTGCTGTATTTTCTGGCCAGTTTTATTCATGAGCGCTACATGGTGCTGTTCCCGGCGCTTGTTTTGGGGCTGCTGTTCGGTGCAAAAGAAAAGTCTTCCATGGAAATAGACAGAGAGTCTGAGGAAGAACAGGAACGGACGGAAGTCAGAGGGGGAAGACGCCCGGGAAAGAGCCGCAGAAGGGACCGGACGGATCACACGGCTTCCAAGTGGACGCTGTTTCTTTTGAGCGCGGGTCTTTTCGGCCTGATTCAGGCGATCCGTTTGTTTACCATTGGAACTTTGGCTCCGGCCGGGACCGGGGGGACCGATGTGGCGGACACCTTTCATCTGGCAGATGCCATCAGCCAGGCATGGGAGCAGGTAGCCTTCGTGTTTGGGAGAAACAGTGGTCCGGATTATCTCTGTATTCAGACCTATGGAGAGTCTCCATGGAACATCCGCATGCTGATTCTGGGAACCAATGTAGTTTTGGCAGTGGCAGTACTGGTCTTTCTGGTCCGCATGTTTTTTGACAGAGGAAGGATTCTTACCCACCTTAAAACGGTTGTGCTGTTTTTGGTATTTATTGCCCTGTGTATTGGTTCCTCCAGCGTGACGATCCGTATTGAGATGAGGTGGGTATATGTGGCATATGGAGCCGCCCTTCTGCTGCTTTCCTATATGTCTTCCATTATGGGGAAGGCAGGAATTCTGGTATTTCTTTACGTGGGGCTTTTATTCCCGGTGGAAGTCCATTACAGAAGCTGTTGGGACAAACTGTATTTATGGCCCAGTCAGATGCGGTATAACTCTCTGGCAGAAGAAACTTATGAAAAGTACGGAGAGGAAATTTTTGATAAGCAGGTTTATATTATTGGGAATACTTATGATATGAGTGAATTTACCGCAGAGACATTTTTAAAGGTCTATGACAAAGAAAAGAAGGGAAAAAACACGAAAATCCAGTTTATTGACAGTGATTTTGACATGAAGGAAATTGGCAATAAAATTGTCATCCTGAGTGAAGACCCGGACCATAACGCATTTCAGGATGTGACAGGGTTTTTGAAAAAACAGAGAATCAACCGGGCATATGGAAGCTATGATGATAACTGGATTGATGAACATGCAAAAATCGTCTTTATGAACGGGGACAGAGATACGGTAATTCTGGGCTGCTATTATCCCGGGACAGTTACAGGGGACCAGGTGTGTCAGATTCGGGTCAATGGAAAACGGATGCCTGATCTGGTATTTACGGATAATTATATGGTTTATGAGATCCCGTCAGCACCGTATCAGATGGTATCCCTGGAATTCTCCTGCAATTTTTATGTGGCAAACGCCCAGGAGAAGAGGGGCGAGGAAAACCTTGCAATGGTTGTGACAATTAAAGAAGAATAAGTGAGGAGAAAGTAAATGGATGGACAATTGAATATAGTCCTCTGGTTTGCGGCGGGAGCTGGCTGTATGGCGCTTCTGGCGGCAGTTTTGCATTATATCAGGCGGACAGCCTATTTAAGTCCTGTTAAACGGGAGCTTAAAAAAGAAAAGCAATGGCTGCGCCGCGGGGAGTATAATGCAGCGATGGTGAAAGGGCGCCAGAATCTGGAGCTGCTTTTTAAACTGGTTGCGGAAAATAATGGGATTCATCTGGATAATACGGCACAGGCAGTAGCAAACGCAAAAAGCGGTCAGGAAAAAAGCGGCGGGCGACAGAGAAGGCAGAGAAGAAACCGGGTTCTGACACATCAGCAGTTTACCTGGTGGCTGGATGAGAACGGGTATCTGGACCGGGTGGCAAAATGGGAGATTAACGAGGTACGGCTCATTGGAAATAAGGCTGTGCATGAGAATTTTACGTCTAAGGAAGATGCATGGAACCAGTATAATTATCTGGAAGATATTTTGAAAATTGTTTCAGAGAAGTCCCCGGTTCATCTGCGAAGACAGAATCCAAAGCGGGATAATATTGAGGAGAATAAGAGGGAAAGCGGGAGAGCGAAGGAGAATCAGGGAGAAAAGAAAGGGCAGAATTCCGGAAAACAAGGCGGCAAAAAGAATATGGCCCAGGGAAACAAAAACGGGACGCAGAAGGAAAAAACGCCCCAGGATATAAGGCACGATACAGCAGTCAGGAGCGCAAAAAAGAAAGAAACACTTCAGACCGGAGAAAGTCAGAAAAACGGGAAAAAAGAAACAAAGCAGAATGTTTCCAAAGAAAAGGACGAAAAGAAGAATGGAGCTGGAAACGGCGGGCAGCCGGGCAAAAAACAGAGGAATAAAAAGAAATCCGGAAGCCCCGCCGGTGCAGAGAATCAGACTGGCGAAAAGAAACAAAATGGTTCAGGAAAACAGTCCCATACAGAAAAGGACGCTGCCAGACAGGAAGGAACCAGAAAAGACGATGGCAATACCCGAAAAGCACCCGGCCGGCCGGCAGAGGCGCCGAAGCCATCCGTACAGGAAACTTCTGAGACCGCTGAGAAAAAACGTCCCCGTAAACGCCGCCCGAGGCGCAGACAGCAATCCGGTCAGATAAAGCCGGTGCAGGGGGCAGCGGCAGCAGTGACGGAGGCTGCAAAAGGGTAGAAAAAGCGGCCGGGATCTGCTATACTGACTGAGAATACTGTTGTTCTGGAGGGAACCGATGAAAGAGCACAAAAAATACTGTTATATGGCGCTGCCTGTCCTTGGCGTCCTGTTTTATCTGATATACATTCACAAAGCTGCAATTGACCTGGTCTATTCCGATTACATCCGCCTGATTAATTCCTATTTACCGGATGTGTGGAATCCGCAGACGTTTTTTGTTCCGGACCTTCTGACCAGAATCCCGCTTAATTATGTGAGCCGGATTATCAATGTGAAGTTTTTTGGATACAGTGTGACCTATGACCGCGTTATGGGCATTTTAAGCTTTGGTCTTTCGGCCATGTGCATTGCCTCATACAGCTATAAGAAACAGATCGGGCTTGGATGGTATGCAGCTATGATGGCTGTTATGTTCAGCCTTAATAAATGGGAGATGCTTTATAACGGCACTGGCTGGATTCATTTTTTTGCTTTTGCCTGCTTCTTCTGTCACTATCTGATTGTGGACCGGATTTATTACGAAAAATCGAAGGCAGCAAAAAACAGGCGGGAGATATGGATTTTATGTATTCTGCCGGCCCTTATCACCATCGGCGTGGCCGGTCCCTATTGCGCTATCTACACTATGACGCTGGTTTTGGCCTATCTGTTTATCCATGTCAGAAATAAAATTATAATAAGACAGGACAAAAAGAAGCTGAATGTGGATGAAAAATCAGGCGCTGTGGGAATCATGGATAAACGCCTTTCACGCCTTACAGGAAAACAGATTGCCCTTCTTCTGTGTATGACGGTCTGGCCTCTTCTGGTTTATATATGGAGCAACTCCAAAGCAGAATACGAATATGCGGGAGCCGTGCAGGAACCTTTGCTTACCAGCCTGCTTTCGGCGCCGAAATTCTTTGTGAAATTTTTTCTCAAGTCCTTTGCGTCAATGGTGTTCGGGGTTGAGATGATTAACCGGCGCATGGGAGACTTTCAGGGAAAAGTCTGGTGCCTGGTGGGATTTCTGGTGATTTTGTCTTATCTGCTGGCCGTATGGATGAACTTTTACTATAAAATCGCAGAGGAAACCATTCTCCCGCTGATGCTTCTGGCAGGCGGAGGTATGAACCATATGATTGTGCTGATGAACCGGTGGATTTTTATGAATGATACCTATGGAATGAGTTCCCGTTATGCGCTCCAGTACCAGGTGGGAATCATCGGGATCTTTCTTACCTTTGCCCTTGTTGCCAGAGCAAAAAAGAAGGAAAAAAAACCTGAAAAAAAATGGGAAAAGAGAGTGCATACCCTCATGGTTGCGGTGGCTTTCGTATTTGTGGCCGGAAATGTTGCTACCACAATCGAGGAGCTGGATTTCTGCCATCACCGCAAATACAGCAATGAACTGAAGGTGCCGGTTCTTTTGAACTACGAGGATGTGACAGAGGATGAATTAAAATTTCTTCTGGAGTATCAGAATGACGGCATTAAAGAGGCGCTGACCATATTAAAAGAAAATCACTGGAACATTTTTGGTCCCAACAGCGCTTCAAGGGCATTGATGCAATAGAGAAAGGAAAGGAAATCATGAAAGTAGTAATTCTGGCAGGCGGATTCGGAACGAGAATCAGTGAACAGAGCCATTTAAAGCCGAAGCCTATGGTGGAAATCGGTGAAAAGCCGATTTTGTGGCATATTATGAAATATTATTCCCAGTTCGGCTATAATGAATTTATTATCTGTCTGGGCTATAAACAGTATGTGGTGAAAGAATTTTTTGCGGACTATTTTCTTCATACTTCAGATGTGACGTTTGACCTGGCAAACAACAGCATGAAGGTACACAACAATTATTCTGAGCCATGGAAGGTGACCCTGATTGATACAGGGCTTTATACCATGACCGGAGGCCGCGTAAAGAGAATTCGGGAGTATGTGGGGGACGAGCCATTTATGCTGACATACGGAGACGGACTTGCAAACATTGATTTAAAAGCCCTGGAGGAGTTCCATAAGTCCCATGGAAAAACTGCCACCATCACAGCTGTGAACATTGGCCAGCGGTTCGGCGTGCTGGATCTGGACGATAATGGAAAGATTAATGCTTTCCGGGAAAAAAATGACGATGACGGAAGCCTGATCAATGGCGGATATATGGTGATGAATCCGGGAGTCTTTGACTATATCGAAGGAGATACTACGGTTTTTGAGCAGGCACCTTTAAGAGGTCTGGCAAGGGACGGAGAGCTGATGGCATACCGTCACGAGGGCTTCTGGAAATGTATGGATACCCAGAGAGAGTGGCAGCAGCTTGAAGAAATGTGGCAGTCCGGCCATGCTCCATGGAAGATTTGGAAATAGAAGGGCTTCGTAAGCCTGGGAGTGAAGACATGAATTTAAAAGAGGTTTTTGAGTTTTACAGAGGGAAGAAAGTGTTCGTAACCGGTCATACGGGTTTTAAGGGCGCGTGGCTCTGCCGGATTCTGGCGAATGCGGGAGCTCAGGTGACAGGATATTCTCTGACGCCGCCCACGGACCCGGCGCTGTTTTTGATGGCGGGCCTTGAGGGAAGGATTCACTCTGAAATCGGAGATATCAGAGATTTGCCGCATCTGCGGAGCGCGGTGGAGGCATCCGGGGCGGAAATCATCCTTCATCTGGCGGCTCAGCCTATTGTGAGGGACTCTTATAAGGATCCGGTTTATACTTATGAGACGAATGTCATGGGGACGGTAAATATTCTCGAATGTGCCAGAATCTGCCCTTTTGTAAAGTCATTTCTTAATGTGACCACTGACAAAGTATATGAAAATATGGAGTGGGAATATGGCTATCGGGAAACGGACCGTCTTGACGGTTATGATCCATATTCCAACAGCAAATCCTGTTCTGAGCTGGTAACCCACAGCTATAAAAAGGCATTCTTTTCAGACGGGCGCTGCGCTGTTTCTGCCTGCCGCGCCGGAAATGTGATTGGAGGCGGAGATTTTGCCAACGACAGAATCGTGCCGGACAGCGTCAGGGCGGCTATGGAGGGCCGGCCCATTGTGGTGAGGAATCCTCACTCCACAAGGCCATATCAGCACGTGCTGGAGCCATTAGGGGTGTATCTTATGGTGGCGAAAGCTCAGTATGAGGATCGTTCTTTTTCCGGTTACTATAATGTGGGACCTGATGATAAAGACTGTGTGACCACGGGGTGTCTGGTGGATATGTTCTGTGAGTCCTGGGGAAAGGGACTCACCTGGATAAACCAGAGTGACGGAGGTCCCCATGAAGCCAATTTCCTGAAACTGGACTGTTCGAAATTAAAAAGTACCTTTGGCTGGCGCCCGCGCTGGTGCGTCAGGGAAGCGATTGATATGACCGTGGAATGGTGCAGGGCTTACGAAGCGAAAGAGGATGTGACGGCTGTCATGGACAGGCAGATCAGTGAGATGTTCCGATATTGACAAAAAATTGGAGGACGGATAAAAATGTTTGAAAATAAGACAGAAGCACAGGCAAGAAAAGAAATTCTTACCATGGTGGCCGAATATGCAGACCGGTTCCACAACCAGAAAAAGGAGTTCAAAGAGGGAGACAGAATCCCCTATGCATCCCGCGTGTATGACAAGAATGAGATGGTGAATCTGGTGGACAGCTCCCTGGAATTCTGGCTCACCTCCGGGCGGTATACGGAGGAGTTCGAGAAGAAGCTGGGAGAATATCTTCAGGTCAAATACTGTTCTCTGGTAAACTCCGGCTCATCAGCCAATCTGATCGCTTTCATGGCGCTGACTTCGCCGCTTCTTGGAGAGCGGCGCGTAAAGCGCGGCGATGAGATCATCACTGTGGCAGCGGGCTTCCCCACCACGGTGACCCCGGCTATCCAGTACGGGGCCGTTCCGGTTTTTGTGGATGTGACCATTCCTCAGTACAACATTGATGTGACCATGCTGGAGCAGGCTCTTTCTGAAAAAACAAAGGCTGTGATGCTGGCACACACCCTGGGGAACCCCTTTGATCTTCAGACAGTCAGGGATTTTTGCAGAAAACATGATTTATGGCTGGTGGAAGATAACTGTGATGCTCTGGGAACGAAATATGTGATTGACGGCCGGGAAAAGTTTACAGGGACCATCGGTGATATCGGGACCTCCAGTTTCTATCCGCCGCACCATATGACCATGGGTGAGGGCGGAGCCGTATATACGGATAACCCGCTTCTCAATAAGATTATCCGTTCCTTCCGCGACTGGGGACGGGACTGTGTGTGCCCATCGGGCTGCGATAATTTGTGCGGCCACAGATTTGACCGCCAGTACGGAGAGCTGCCCCTGGGCTATGATCACAAATATGTGTACTCTCATTTTGGATATAATTTAAAGGCAACAGACATGCAGGCGGCTGTGGGCTGTGCCCAGCTTGAAAAGTTCCCTGCTTTTGTGGAAAAAAGACGCCATAATTTTGAACGTCTGCATGCAGCACTCTCCGGCTGTGAGGATAAGTTAATTCTTCCTGAGGCGGCTCCTTCATCTGTTCCAAGCTGGTTTGGTTTTCTGATAACCTGTAAAGAGGGGGCGGACCGGAACCGGATCGTTTTGCATGTGGAGAAAAAGGGAGTTCAGACCAGAATGCTGTTTGCCGGAAATTTAACCAGGCATCCCTGTTTTGATGAAATGCGGAAGGAAAATAAAGGTTACCGCGTGGTGGGAACCCTTTAAAATACAGAAGGGATTAGGGCGGACACATTCTGGGTGGGCGTATATCCGGTATTGACAGATGAGAAAATTGACTACATGGCAAAAGTGATTAAAGAGGGACTGGTACTGTGAGTGAAAAAGAATCATTTGATCTGACAAGAGTCCATGAGACCAATCTTAAGATGCTTAAGGAGATCGACAGGATCTGCAGGAAATATAAAATTAAATATGCCCTGGACGCGGGAACTCTTCTGGGGGCTGTCCGCCATCAGGGCTTTATTCCCTGGGATGACGATGTGGACGTGGTGTTTACAAGGAAAAATTATGAAATGTTTGCCAGGGTGGTCAGGCGGGAGCTGCCGGAGGGCATGTCTTTTGTAGAGCCCAATGAATACCATGGCGGAAAGGCATTTTTTGACTTTGTACCCCGCATTATTTATGAAAAGAGCCAGAAGTTTGAGGATTCCGGAAAAACGGCCTTTTATGATGAGAAAATCAGCCGCCTCTGGGTGGATTTATTTATTGTGGATGATCTGCCGGAGGGGAAGATGGCGAAAAGTTTTTCAAAGCTTATCCACTGTGTGGTGTATGGTCTGGCCCTGGGACACCGATGGAAAATCCAGTATTCTGACTATAAGGGAATTATGAAGCTGTTTGTGGGTGTCCTTTCAAATCTTGGAAAGATAGTGCCCTTCCCGGTAACCTATAAGCTCTGGAGGTGTCTTGACCGCCAAAAAGGAGGCGGAGATTCCCGTCTCTGTTTTTACAGTAACTATGCGCCGGATTATTATTACGTGGAGGTTGAAAAGGAATGGGTGAGCCAGGTGAAAGAGGTTCCGTTTGAGGATACAAAGCTTTTTATTCCGGCCGGTTGGGAACCATATTTAAGGCAGGTGTACGGAGATTACATGAAGCTTCCGCCCAGGGAAAAACAGATTCCGGAGCATTCAGAC
>CANRXD010000014.1 GCA_947643685.1 uncultured Clostridium sp.
TCGCCTTTCTGCACGTTAAGAACCGTTCCTTTGCGGTTCAAAGTAAATTTCATGGCGATATCCGAATCCACTTCCAGAATGGCTGCTTCTTTTCTGTTTTGCCCGGAGAAAACCACCGCCAGAATGCAGACCACCGCCAGACAGATAAAAATAGCCAGTCCCGCCCACAAAAGCCATGATTTAAGGGCGCCCGCCGATGGTTTCCCTTCTCTGTCATACCCTGCTTCCCTGTGCTTCGATGTTTTTTTCTCCTGTTTTGGCTCCTCTTCAAGCTTTGTATTTTGTCCGCTCATATCATTCCCCTTCCGTCCCTGTGATTTTATCCCAGTCATACTCCACATTCATGAGGAACAGTCCCTCTGGCGGCACTGTTATTCCGGCCGCCTTACGGTCCTTTTCATTTAAAATTTTTACCATTTCCCCGGGATCCCGCTTCCCAAGCCCCACTTCCAAAAGCGTCCCGGTCATAATCCGCACCATATGATACAAAAAGCCATTTCCCGTATAAGTAATAACCACCTTGGTCCCGTCCCTTTTTATCTCAACGGAATCCAGCCGCCGGACTGTGCTCTTTTTCATTTTCCTGTTAGCGCAGAAGCTCTTAAAATCGTGCTGACCCACCAGATATCCGGCCGCCTGCTCCATCACCCGAAGATTCAGATCCTGTCCCAGCCCATACACATATTTTCGCTCAAACACCTGCTTCTTATCCGAAGTCTCCACATAGTAGGCATACGTCTTTCTGTCGGCTGAAAGCCTGCTGTGGAACCTTTGAGGAACCTCCCTCTCTTCCACCACACGGATATCCTCCGGAAGATACCGGTTTAAATATTCCATGGCCATTCCGGATATTGGACAAAGTTCCTGATCTATGTGGAAATTGGCCGTCTGCCTTCTCGCATGGACCCCCGCGTCTGTACGTCCGGATCCATGAACCTCAACGGGACTTTGATTCCATTTTGAAAGGACAGCCTCAATCTTCGCCTGAATGGTGTTTTCCGTATTTCCCTGCTTCTGCCAGCCGTCATATCTGGTGCCGTCATATTCCAGCACCAACATGATATTCCTTTTCACAGTCTTTCCTCCCAGCCCCATGGGAAAGTCCCCGATAAAGCGTCCCTTTACGCCTTTCTCGAGGACCTCCATGTTCCTTAAATCCCCTGCTCTGTCAGCTCAGACGTACAATGGGGGCATCTTGTGGCATGAATATCAAT
Source organism: uncultured Clostridium sp. (assembly GCA_947643685.1). Classification (GTDB taxonomy): domain Bacteria; phylum Bacillota; class Clostridia; order Lachnospirales; family Lachnospiraceae; genus CANRXD01. Next base: position 1,215 of record CANRXD010000014.1, read on the forward strand.
TTTGGACTTACAGTACGGACAAACCTTCTCCGTTGGCTCGGCGGGAACAGCAGGAACATTCTTTTTGGGCGACAGCGCCGCCTTCAATTTGCCAATCTGCTTCACCACCATAAAAATAACAAACGCCATAATTACAAAGTTGATTATCTCTGTAATGAACAGTCCATAGTTGATCGTTGCGGCATTTGCAGCCTGCGCGTCCGCAAGTGTCGCGTAATGCTCCCCGTTTAAAGAAATAAACAGGTTGCTGAAGTCCATTTTACCGACAAAAAGGCTGATAATGGGCATCACCAGATCACCAACCAGTGAGTTTACCAGATCCTTGAAAGCTGCACCGATAATCATACCAACTGCCATATCAATCATATTTCCCTGAATGGCAAATGCCTGAAACTCCTTTAGTATCTTTTTCATACATTCCTCCTAATGTATTCCCATAATCCCGAACTGAAACTATTCTGTAACAGTTCAGCCTTGCACTATTACATTATTTTACCAATTTTTTTCCCCCTTGGGAATACCTGTCACAAAATTTTTTCCAAAAAATATGATATTATAACCGTTTAACATGCATACATGGTGAAAAATGAGTGATTTTTCGTCCCTGCTGTTTCTGTCCATCGCCTTATGTGCGGATGCCTTCACTGCCGGTTTTGTCTATGGAGCCGGGAATGTGAAAATCCCTCTGGTCTCAGCTCTCATTATGACAGCCCTTTCCTCTGGAATTTTATCCGTTTCCCTGATTTCCGGCTCTCTTCTTAAGCCTTTTCTTCCCATGGAGATTCCTTCCTTTTTAAGCGTCTGCCTGTTAATTCTTCTGGGCTTCTCCAAACTCACAGCAAAGCCCACGAAGGATACCGCCAGCCATGCCAACCAAAAGGAACCCGAGGTTCTGTCTTCTTCTGAGGCCTTTTTCCTGGGAATCACTCTGTCTCTGGACAATGCGGCTGCCGGACTGGGGGCAGGACTTTCCGGAAGTTCCTTCCCCATACTTATCACTTTGTCCCTGGCCCTGGGGCTTTCCTCTGTTCTTGGAGGCTGCTTTCTGGGAAAAAAAGCCAGCTTCTGGTCCGGCGTGGACTTTTCAAAATACAGCGGAATCATCCTGATAATCCTTGGACTTATGAAGCTTGTTTAAAAATATCAAAAGTTCATGGGCCGCCATGGGCGCCGCCGCGAGAATCAAAAGCTCTCCCCACTCCCCGCCTGTAAGAGCTGCTGTCTGAAACACTGCCACCAGCTGGGGAACTTCCGTCACCATAACCTGAAGAAATACGCCGGTCACAACCGCGGCAACCATCAGTTTATTTTCCAGATGCCGCATCCGAAAGACAGATTTTTCCACATTCCGCATTCCAACGGCATGGAAAAGCTGTGAAAGCCCCAGAACTGTAAATGCATAGGTCTGGCAATGGGCCAGAATTCTGGTGTCCGATAAGATCATGGCCAGATTCTTTATAGTGACAGCCATTCCCTCATGGGCCAGCAGACTTACCGGAAGCTTCAAAAAGGCCGTCAGACTGATGATGGCAATAAGAAATCCATAAAAAACCGTGCACGCTAAACCGCCTCGGGAAAACAGACTTTCTGTGGACTTCCTGGGCGGCTCCTTCATAAGCGCTTCCCCGTCATTTGCATCTGTTCCCAGCGCCAGTGCCGGAAGGGAATCCGTAATCAGGTTAATCCATAAAATGTGGCTTGCCTTTAAAGGAGATGGAAGAGAAAGAATGATGGCTGTAAACATGGTCATAATTTCCCCGAAGTTAGATGAGAGGAGAAAAATCACGGATTTTCTGATGTTTTCATAAATTCCTCTTCCCTCTTCCATGGCCTTTTCTATGGTGGCAAAATTATCATCTGTGAGAATCATATCAGCGGCCTGCTTTGCCACATCAGTGCCACACTGACCCATGGCAATTCCCACATCCGCAGCCTTTAAGGATGGAGCATCATTGACTCCGTCGCCTGTCATGGCCACAATCTTTCCCGACGCCTTTAGGGCCTTTACAATGCGGACCTTGTGGTCAGAGGAAACCCTGGCAAACACGGAAACCTGCTCTGCCCGCTCCTTAAGCTCTTCCTCATCTGCCCGGTCAAGCTCTTCCCCGCTCATGCACTGAGACTCACGCGAGGCAATGCCAAGCTTTCTCGCAATGGCAAACGCTGTATCCTTATGGTCCCCTGTGATCATCACCGTCCGGACATGCGCCTTCTGAAACATCGAAACTGCCCGTGATGCCTCCGGCCGCGGCGGATCTGCCATGGCCGCCAGTCCCAGAAAAACCATGTCTCTTTCTTCCCGCCCGTCTCCATCAGACATTGCCGCTCCCAAAACTCTCAGGGCCTTTCCTGAAAGGACGTCAATCTGCTTTGCAATCCGCTTTTTTTGTCCTGCCCCCAGTTCTTTCACTTCTGTTCCCGCCAGATACCTGCTGCACCGGGACAAAATAATATCCGGCGCACCTTTTGTATAGGAAATGAATCCATTCCCTGTTTTATGCACCGTGGTCATCATCTTTCTTCCGGAATCAAAGGGATTTTCCATGACCCTTGGAAATTCCTTCTCCAGCGCAGAAGCCTCCATCTGCATTTTCCTTCCATATTCCAAAAGAGCAAGCTCCGTAGGGTCCCCTAAAGGGCCTTTTTTCGTAAGCTTTCCATCATTGCACAAAAGGAAAGCATGATACAGCTCCTCCTTATTTCCTCTTTGCATCAAAAGCTCTCCCGCATCCAGAAACTCTTCCACAGTCATTTTATTCTGTGTAAGGGTTCCCGTTTTATCGGAACACACCACACTGACGGCCCCCAGAGTCTCTACCGACGGAAGCCGCCGCACAATGGTATTTACCCTTACCATTCTGGATACGGAAAGAGCCAGCACAATGGTCACCACCGCCGGCAGCCCCTCGGGAACCGCTGCCACTGCCAGCGAAATGGCTGTGATAAGCATCTCCCCCACATCTCTTTTCTGAAGCACCGCCACAAAAAACAGGATGCTGCAAAGCGCTACCGCCAGGATGCTTAAAATCCCTCCCAGTTCTCCCAGGCGCTTCTGTAAGGGCGTGGTCTCCTGAGGCGCCTCATGAATCATCTTTGCAATCTTTCCGATTTCCGTATCCATTCCCGTGGCCACAACAATTCCTTGCCCGCGTCCGGCCGTCACATTGGTGGACATATAGGCCATGTTTTTCCGGTCTCCCACCGGAAGGCTTTTTTTCGCTGTGAACCGGGCATCCTTTTCCACCGGCACCGACTCCCCGGTGAGCGCGGATTCTTCGATCTTCATGTTTTCTGTATCAATGAGCCTCAGATCTGCCGGAACCTGTCTTCCGGCATCCAGAACCACCAGATCGCCCGGGACCAGTCCGGCGGCATCAATTTCCTGCTCCACACCGTCCCGGATCACGAAAGCCTTAAACTTTGTCATCTTTTTCAGGGCATCCAGAGCTTTTTGCGCCTTTCCTTCCTGAATGACCCCCACAGCCCCATTAAGCAGTACCACAGCTGCAATAATACAGGCATCTCCCGCCTCCCCCAGAAAGACAGAGATCACCCCTGCTGCCAGCAGAATATAAATAAGCGGATCCATGAACTGTGACGCAAGGCGCGCAGGAAGGCTTGGTCCCTTCTCTTCCATAAGCTCATTGGGGCCACAGATCTGCCGTCTCTTTTTTACTTCTTTTATGGAAAGTCCTCTGCCGTCCCCGGAATTTAAAATATTTATGGTTTCAGCAATGGTTTTTTCTTCAAACAAAAAAGTCCCTCCCATCCTTTTTTTCTGTTGCCAGTTTATGAAGATGAGAGGGAAATTATGTACTGCTGCCGTCACAGTTCAGAAGGTATCCGAACTGTGACCGGCTATGTGTCGCTATTCATACAGCGGATATTTCTCACAGATTTCTGTCACGGCACCGCGGATTTCATCCGCTTTGTTTTCAAAGTCTGTGGCCGCCAGCCAGATCAGGTGGGCAATCTTTTCCATATCACTTTCCACCAGTCCTCTGGAAGTAACCGCCGGAGTACCGATGCGGACGCCGGAGGTCACAAAGGGACTTCTCGGGTCATTGGGAACCGTATTCTTGTTAAGGGTGATATACACTTCATCACAGCGATTCTGGAGCTCTTTTCCGGAGATATCCATGCCGCGCAGGTCAAGGAGCATTAAATGGTTGTCCGTACCGCCTGTAAGGACATGGAATCCCTCTTTCTCCAGCGCTGCTGCAAGGGCTTTGGCATTCTTCAATACCTGCTCCTGATAAACTTTAAATTCCGGCTTCAGCGCCTCGCCAAAGCAAACAGCCTTTCCGGCGATCACATGCTCAAGAGGACCTCCCTGGCTTCCCGGGAAGATGGCCTTATTAAAGTTAAACTTTTCATTCGCCTCTTTGTTCGCCAGTATCATGCCTCCTCTGGGGCCTCTTAAAGTCTTATGGGTTGTGGTAGTTACCACGTCCGCATAGGGAATCGGGCTTGGATGAAGTCCGGCTGCCACAAGGCCGGCAATATGTGCCATATCCACCATCAGATTTGCGCCGCACTTATCGGCAATCTCACGGAACCGTTTAAAATCAATGGTACGGCAATATGCGCTGGCGCCTGCAATGATTAACTTTGGCTTTGCTTCCATTGCCTTTTTCTCCAGCTCCTCATAGTCAATATAGCCCTCATCGTTGACACCATAAGGAACAATGTTGAAATACAGACCTGAAAAGTTCACCGGACTTCCGTGGGTGAGATGTCCGCCGTGATCCAGATTCATGCCCATAACCGTATCGCCGGGTTTTAACATTGCAATGAAGACAGCCATATTGGCCTGTGCGCCGGAATGGGGCTGAACATTGGCATAATCACAGCCAAAAAGTTTTTTTGCTCTCTCAATGGCCAGTGTTTCCACCACATCCACACACTCGCAGCCGCCGTAGTACCGTTTTCCGGAATAGCCTTCCGCATACTTGTTGGTGAGAACCGTTCCCATCGCCATCATAACCGGCTCAGAAACAATATTCTCAGATGCAATCAGTTCCAGATTCCTTCGCTGCCTGGCGCATTCCGCTTTAATCGCTGCACCGACTTCCCTGTCATACCCTTCGATAAGTTCCATCACTTCATTAACCATTATGACGTCCTCCTTCATTTTAATATATAATTTTTTATTACAGCCTGCAGAGTTCTTGTACCATTGTACTCATTCACATCCGGATAATACACGATGTCAATCTTCTGTCTGCCTGCCTGCTTTTGTAAGAAATCATCTCCATCCGTAAAGAGAAGTCCCTCCATGGAAAAGCCGCTCTCCGTCACCAGGCTTAACTTTACCAGATTTTTGTTTTTTCCCAGCACCCTCGCCCTCCGTATCATAAGATCTTTCTGGGCGAACTGGGGTTTTTCATTTCCCTGACCAAAGGGCTCCAGACACTTTAATTCCTCCACCAGTCCCTCGCTGATATATTCAAGCGGCATGGGCACATCGATCCATATTTTCGGGATAAAATCTTTTTCTGTCAGAGCCGCATCCTCATTCAGCCGCCGCCGGAATTCTTCAATATTTCTTTCCTCAATGGAAAGTCCCGCCGCCATGGGATGCCCGCCGAATTTCGGAAGCAAATCCGCCACCTTCGAGAGGGCATTAAACATATGATACTGCTCAATAGAACGGCCGGAACCTTTCACCATATCTTCTCCTCTGGTGAGAACGATGGATGGTTTATGAAAATGCTCCCGCAGCCTCCCTGCTATGATTCCTGCCAATGACTCATGACAGTCCGGAAGAAACACCACCAGAACCTTATGCATCCTGTATTTTTCCTCCACCTGCCGGATGGCCTCTTCCTCGCCCTTTTTTGTCATGTCCTTTCGCAGATCATTTAAGGCCTTAAGCTCATCCGCCAGACGGTCCGCCTCCTCTTCCTCATTGGAAAGGAGCAGATTCAATGCCACTTTCGCTGTCTGAAGCCTTCCTCCGGCGTTGAGACAGGGGCCAATCACAAAACCAATATGGTAGGCGCTTAAAGCTTCCAGATCCAGGTCTGCCTTCTCCACAAGCTTTCTGAGCCCCAGGTTCATCGTCCGGCCCATCCGCTTAAGTCCATACTTTACAATCAGCCGGTTTTCGTCCTGAAGCTTCATCACATCACCAACTGTGGCAATGGCCGCAAATTCCAGAAGCTCCTCCCATTCCTTTATGGGAATCCCTGCTGTTTCATAGAGTTTTTTTAAAAGTTTATAGGCCACCACAGCCCCGCAGATTTCCCGAAACGGATAAGAATCCCCTTCCTGCTTCGGATTTACTACCGCATCCGCCGGCGGAAGAATCTGACCGCTCCCGCCCGTCGGTACCTCGTGATGGTCGGTCACAATCACTGTCATCCCGCAATCCTTCGCAAGGGCAACTTCCTTCGCGGCCGCGATTCCATTGTCACAGGTAATAATGGTATCAATCCCGTCCGCGGCCGCCTTACGGATTATGGATTCATTGATCCCATACCCGTCCTTAATCCGATCCGGGATCTCATAATCAACCGTCCCTTCTCTCCCTGTCAGCTCCAGGGATACGCGGCGCAGGCCTGTAAAAAGCAGATAAACCGAACATACGCCATCAATATCATAATCTCCGATGATCCGTATTTTTTTCCCCTCATTCAGCTTTTTTATAAGGATCTCTACGGCCTTCCCCATATTTTTCATCAGAGTCGGATCATAAAGCTCTCCTATGGTTCCGTAAAGGTATCTGTGCATCTCCTCTTCTGTCTCCATGCCGCGGTTTCTCATGATGCGGACTGAAACCGGACTGACTCCCAGCTTTTTCGAGAGCCCTTCAAAATCCGCCCGCTTCGTCTGCACCATCCATATTTCCTTTTTTTCCTCCTGCTGCATGCCTCTTTTGTTCCTTTCCCTTTCTGCTGTGGTCAAAACGCCTTAAGTCGAAAATCTTCATTAAAAAATCATCTGCTGTGGTCCTAAGTACCGGCGATATCCGTTCCCTTACTAATATTTCGCTCCATTCTTCTTCAGCCACATTCTCCGTTCCCTGTAATCCGGGATCTCCCGTTCCACCACACGCCAGAACGCCGGGCTGTGGTTCATCTCAATCCGGTGCGCCAGCTCATGGACCACAAGATAATTAAGGATCTCCTCCGGCATCAGAATTAACTTCCAGTTAAAGTTCAGATTTCCTTTCGCACTGCAGCTTCCCCATCGTGTTTTCTGCTCTCTTACCGTGATATGACCATAAGAAACGCCCATCCGCTTTGCGTAAAACCGGCATCTTTCTTCCAGCCTCTTCCTGGCCCGCTCCCGTCCGGCCGCCCGCTCCTCCTCTGAATAGACCGGCCGTTCTTCTTTTAACCTTTCATATGCCTGAATTCTGGACAGGATCCACTCCCTGTGTCCCTCTACAAACGCATCCGCCGTTTTCACCGTCATCCCGTAAGGCGCCCGGACCGTGATCGTTCCATCCTCCGCAACATTTAAAGACATGGTCCGTCTCTTTGTCCGGATAAAATTATAAGTAAAGGTGGCTGTTTTCCTCTGCTGCATCTCCTATCACCCATCTCACTTTCTTCAGGTACTGCCGTATTTTTTCGTCAGCCATTCTCTTTGATTCCTTAAATTCCGGAACTTCCTTTGCTTCCCCGGATTCCTTTTCTTCCTTTGGTTCCTGTGTTCCCCCGGATTCCTTCTGTTCCCCTGGTTCCCTGGATTTCTCTGCTTCTTTTATTCCCTCTGCCTTCTTTTGGCCTTCTGCTTCCTGTGCCTCTTTGCAGCAGGCATCTTCGCCATTTTCCTCAAAACAGATTTTCACATCCTCCGCAAGATCTGTCAGGCAGTCATACAGGGCATCTAAATTCTCCCCATAATAATCAGGAAATCCAAACCGTTCTTTCAGATATGCATGAATCTCCTTTTTTGTACTGCATGTCCCAAAATCTAATACGATCTTTTTCATCATTTCATTCCTCTTTACTGCTCTTTTGGACTACTGCCGTTTTCATACAGGCCGCACAGTGAAGACGCAGAGCTGTCGTAACAATTCAGATAACCCTTGAACTGTTACGAACTGTCACCACTCTAATACAATTTCTCAAACGTCTTATAGTGATCTCCGGTATAGAAAACCAGGCCATCATTGGAATAGATAATCCGTTCCGCTCCCCGGTTTCCCTTCACATAGTTAATATCACATTCAAAATACTTCCTGCCCTTTTTCTCCGGCAGAAGCTTTTCATAATTTCCGAACCGGTCGCCGCCGATACTCTTTCCCGGAGCCACATTCTGAAGCTCCCCTGCTTCCCCCGGTTCCTTTTTCCATCCAAGAGCCTCTGCTTCTTTTTTTGTTATAAAGTTAGAGGGAAGCTCTTCAAAAAGGTGCAGATATAAGGCCACTTCTTCTTTTGAGGTATAGGACTCCCCTTCCTCAACCATAAGCCCTGTGTCCGCTGATTCCTCTGCCCCAGAGTTCCCCGATTCCTCTGTGGCGGAGACCTCCGGCTCCTCTATCCTGAGAATCCCTGAGTTTTCTGTCCCGCGGGCCTCCGATTCCTCCATCACAGGAGCCGCCCAGGTCTCCGTCCCGGAGTCCGCAAAAGTATTCCTGTCCGAACTCTCCGTAGTACCTTCTTCCCTGACGGGCGTTTGACTTTCACCAGATGGCAGAACATCCCCACCCGGGTATCCTGCATTGTCTGCCCCCTGGACGGCCGCCTGGCTTGCACCGGGCAACAGGGTATGCGTTTCCTCCGTTCTTACCGGTATGTCTCCCATACCCTGTCCGCTCCCGCACCCGGACACTGACAATAATATCAGAATCATAACCAGAAACGCCGAAAGCCATCCGGACATTCTTCTGATTCTCTCCCCCATCTTTGTCCTCTCCATTCCTTTTCCTTATTTCATACCTTTCTTTCATCTTTTAGCTTTTATCTGTCATCTATTCTTACAGTCAGCACATAAAGCGCCCCCGCTTTGCCAGGGCAGGCTCTGCACAGACCACTGAACCGCTACGACTTTTTCATATTTCTATCATAGCAGATTTTCCCTGTTCCGTAAAGTAATCCCGCCGGAAACCTTTTGCCGTGAACTGTAACTGTTACGGTTGTTTCCAAACCCCCGGAATTGTGGTAGACTTATAGCAAACGACAAAAATATTTGCCGTTTGCTATAAGCCCTCCGGGGGATGCATACGAAATAGTCAGAAAAGATACTTACTCCCCCTATGATAAAACAGAGTACTCAAAACAAACTTGTTAAGGAGAAGATATGACAATAGGATTAAAAAGAGGTACTGTAAAACTGATGGAGCATCAGGACGAATGGTGTGAAATTGCAGAAAAAACAATTAAGAACCTAAAGGTGCTTTTATTAAACACTGCCATTGACATTCAGCACATTGGGAGCACCGCCGTTCCTTCTATCCATGCAAAACCAATTATTGATATTGTCGCTGGCGTTTATCATTTGAATGACATTTTATCTTCTGTTGAATTACTCGAACAAAATGGTTTTCTTTTCCGTGGAGAAGATGTTGAGGGACAACTACTGTTTGTAACCGGTGATTTTGAAACGGATATACGGACACACCATATTCATGTAGTTGAATGGAATGGAACAGCATGGAATAATTATATCAACTTTCGCGATTATCTAAATGCTTTTCCTGAAAAAGCCATGATGTATGACCATTGCAAACAAAAACTGGCCTCCCGGTTTTCAGAAGACCGTAAGAGCTATACCGACGGAAAGCAGGAATTGATTGATCATCTTTTGAAGGAAGCGAACATATGGAAGGCTGAACAATAAACTTTTAAAGGCATTGACCACAATGCCTTTAGCTGGCTGGTAAAACTTTATAAAGTGTCTGCTGACTGCACGCCAGACAATCCGCAGCAAAATATCTCTCTCAGAAAATCAGCGTAAGCACCAGCAAAATTACCAGGAAACAGACATTCGCCACTGTAAAATACCGAAAGTACGCCCCCTTCCTCTGGCTTTCTTCCCTCGCGATAAGTTTGTAGGAAATCAGGCTGGCCATGGACGCAATCAGAGTCCCGAGCACCGAGGTTTACTCCGATGATCAGAGCGGACAAATCCTCTGTAAAACCGGACAGCAAAAGCGCAGCCGGGACATTGCTGATAACCTGGCTTGCGGCAACACCGACCAGAATTTCATGACCAGAGACAATCTGCTGCAATACATGGGAAAACGCCGGGAGTCTCCCAATATTACCGATGAAAAGAAAGAATCCAATGAACGTCAGAAGCAGACTGTAATCCACCCGGCCAAAAATACTTCTGTCTGTCAGCAGCAGGGCAATGGCAGTCACACCAAGCATTATTCCATAAGGAATCACTCTGGCTACCGTAAACAAAGCAAGTACAAAAAGGGCGGTATAGACAGCCAGATGAACCTTATTCCCGGAAAGCTTTGCCTTTCCCGGAAAAGTAACCTGTACCGGCCCGCGGCAGGCCCGGGCCGCAATCAGACTCCAGGCAGAGGCAAGCAAAAGCGCCGCTGCCGCATAGGGCAGCATCAGCTTAAAAAAATCGCCTAGGGAGAGTCCGGCTCTGCCATACAGATACAGATTCTGGGGATTCCCAATGGGTGTCAGCATGCTGCCCAGATTTGCGGCGATGGTCTGTAAGACCACAACAGGAATAACCAGCTGTCTTTTTCCTTCCGGCCCGATCATACCCAGAGCAATGAGAGTAAAAGGTACAAAAGTAATGAGAGCCACATCATTTGTGACCAGCATACTGGAGAAGAAGCAGAGCAGGACAAGAATCAGCACCAGCTGCCATGCTTTGTGCACCCTGCCCAAAAGTTCCCGGGCAACATACTGGAATACCCCGCTCTTTTGCAGTCCGGCCATAACACTCATCAGACAGAACAGGATGGCCAGCGTCCGAAAATCCACGTAGCCTATGTATTCTTTGTCCGGATGGACAAAAAGCATGGAAACGATGGCAAGGGCAAACGCCACACATAACACTGTTTCCTGTTTAAAAAAACAGATTATTTTCTCCTTCATCGTACTCTCCCCTCCCTCATGTTTTCTCCCTCCTCGTACCCTAACCGCAAAACCATGTCATTTCATGGACATATACTTGTAAAGCCCCCATGATGACCTTCTATTGAGAAGCTGTCCCACAATTCATAGTACTTTTCCGTTGGAATTATACGGCATTTTTTCTGTGAAATCAAGGGTGCCTGAGAGATTGAGAGATATTCTGCGAATATATTCATACACGTAAGCTTATTCCTGTCAATTAGTAAAATTCATTTCCTCGCTACGTTATGAAACAGTAATAAAAAGTATAAAAATCACTTGACTTGTAGCAACACTTATTGCACAATGGTAACAGTTCAGATAGTCCTCAAAATTTTTTTAATAAAAAAGTGCCGAAATTT
>CANRXD010000015.1 GCA_947643685.1 uncultured Clostridium sp.
GAATGCACAAAACAAGCTTTCCAATACCCGGGACAGTATTGAGGATTATACTATTACAGCTCCTATTTCCGGCACTGTCATCACGAAAAATGTCAAAGCAGGCGATAAAATCACAAAAAGCAGCAATGGAACCACAGCTATGGCTGTGATTTATGACCTGTCGGCCATGACTCTTTCCATGTCGGTGGATGAACTGGATGTGGGGAGCGTGAAGGTGGGCCAGCAGGTGAATATCACGGCCGATGCCGTGGAGGGAGAGAGGTTTACAGGAACCGTCACCAATGTGAGTCTGGAAAGCAGCTACTCAAACGGCGTTACCAACTATCCGGTGACCGTACTTCTTGACGATACGGGAGACCTTCTTCCCGGCATGAATGTGGACGCGGAAATTGTTCTGGACAGCTCCAAAGATGCCCTCTGCATTCCGGCAGGAGCCCTGATGAGAGGAAACCGGGTTTATGTGAAGGCAGGCCGGGAGGCGGAAACAGATGCCGGGGATCCCGGAAGGGAAAAAGGTTCCGCAAAGGAAACGGAAGAACCGGAGAAAAGCCAGGGCAATGTACCGGACGGTTTTGTGGCTGTGACCGTGGAAACAGGAATCATCAACGACGACTATGTGGAGATCCTTTCCGGACTTTCGGAAGGCGATGAGGTTTATGTAGATCCCAGCGCAGGGAGCACCGTAACCAATGCCTGGCAGATGGGCGGTCCGGGCGGTCCGATGGGCGGCTATGGCGGAGGTCCGATGGGCGGACCCTCCGGAGGCGGCCCGGGTAACGGCAGCAGACACTGATGGAAGGGAGGAAACAGTCCATGGAACAAAAAATAAGTACTCCCCTGATTGATCTGCGCGGTATCTATAAAATTTACTATATGGGTGACGAAGAAGTACGGGCCAACGATGGAATCAGCCTGACCATAGAAAAGGGGGAATTCGTAGCCATTGTGGGAAAGTCAGGAAGCGGAAAGTCTACCCTGATGAACATTATCGGAGCTCTGGACGTTCCCACCGGTCTTGCCATTGAGCGGGCGCTGACCTATGGTTCCCTCTCCAGAATGAAAATCGACAATATGAGGGAGGAACATAATGAGCGCCTGATTCACAATGCGTCAGCCATGTCCTCCGCTTCCCGGACGGAGACACCTGAAAAAGAGGAACCTGAAAAGGAAGAGCCCCGGAAACCTTATGGTTTCATCGCGGTTTCCATCGGCGAGGGACTTGGAGAAATCTTTAAGGGGATCGGTGCGGACTACCTGATTGAGGGCGGACAGACCATGAATCCCAGCACTGAAGATATGTTAAATGCCATCGAAAAGGTGAACGCAGATGTGATTTATATTCTTCCCAATAATAAGAATATCATCCTTGCCGCGGAACAGGCCAGAAGTCTGGTGGAGGATAAGCAGATTTTTGTGATTCCCTCCAAAACCGTTCCCCAGGGAATTGCCGCGCTGATTAATTTCCTTCCGGATGTGTCCCCAGAAGAGAATACAAGGAGCATGACAGAGGAGATGGGCCGCATCCGCACTGGTCAGATTACCTATGCGATCCGCAATACTTCCATTGACGGTATGGAAATTAAAGAGGGAAATATCATGGGAATCGGGGACTCTGGCATGCTGGCTGTCGGGCAGGATATTGCGGAAACCACCATGGAAACCCTTCGTCATATGGTGGATGAGGAGTCTGAGTTAATCAGCATATATTATGGCGCGGACGTGTCCGAAGAAGATGCCAGGGGTCTGCTTTCTGAAATCCGGGAAGAGTTTCCGGACTGTGAAGCAGAGCTTAACAACGGAGGACAGCCAATTTACTATTATTTATTGTCTGTGGAATAAAAAGAAACGGTACGACGATGACAAAGCTGCCGCAGGCGGCCCGCGGGGCTGCCGGGCAGTTTTTGTCTTTTGTATATGGAGGAACCCATGGAAAACCAACAGTCTCTGGAGACCTTAAAAGGAATCGGAGAAAAAACTGCAAAACTTTTTGAAAAGGTGGGAGTGAAAACCATTGATGACCTGCTCCATTATTATCCCAGGGCCTATGACACCTTTGAGGAGCCAAAGGCCATCGGGGAGCTTTCCGATGGAGCCGTCGAAGCCGTGGACGGATACTTAAAAAGCGGGGCTGCCGGGAGGCATTTCGGCGGTCTTTCCATTGTAACCGTGACCATAAACGATATGACCGGGAGGCTTAAGCTTGTCTGGTATCATATGCCCTATTTAAAAAATACTCTGCGGCCGGACAGCCACTATATTTTTCGCGGCAGGGTGTCCAGAAAAAAAAGCGGACTTACCATGGAACAGCCACAGATGTATAAGCCGGAAGTCTATGGGACGTTTCTGAAAAGAATGCAGCCGGTTTATGCCCAGACCAGGGGACTGGGAAATAAGACCATCACCCAGGCGGTGGAGCAGGCCCTTTCTGTGCGGGTCATGGAAAAGGATTACCTTCCTGCCGGACTCAGAAAGGCCAACGAGCTGGCGGAATATAATTTTGCCATTGAGCATATTCACTTTCCCAAAGATTCCACAGATCTTTTATTTGCCAGAAAGCGGCTGGTCTATGATGAATTTTTTCTGTTTCTTCTGGCCGTCCGGAGGCTTAAGGAAAAACGGCAGGATGTGGAGAGCGCCTGCGTGATGAAAGAGGACAACCTGGCCCGAAAACTGGAAGGAGAGCTTCCCTATGCTCTCACAAAGGCCCAGAAGAGGACCCTGGAGGAGATATTTTCGGATCTGAAAAGCGGGAAGGTGATGAACCGCCTGATTCAGGGAGATGTGGGTTCCGGAAAGACTGTAATCGCTCTGTTAGCCCTTCTTCTGACGGCGGAAAACGGATACCAGGGAGCTCTTATGGTTCCTACGGAGGTTCTGGCAAAGCAGCATTATGAGGCAGTGACGGAGCTTTTTTCCTCCCACGGCATTCTGAAAACGGCTGTACTGGTGACCGGGTCCATGACAGCAAAAGAAAAGCGTCTGGCTTATGAGAAAATTTCTTCCCACGAGGCCGACATTGTGATCGGAACCCATGCGTTAATTCAGGAAAAAGTGGTATATGACAATCTGGCTCTGGTGATTACCGATGAGCAGCACCGGTTTGGGGTGGCCCAGAGAGAAATGCTTGGAAATAAGGGAGAGCTTCCCCATGTACTGGTCATGAGTGCCACACCGATTCCCCGGACCCTGGCAATTATTCTGTATGGGGATCTGGATATTTCCGTCATTGATGAACTGCCACGAAACCGCCTCCCCATTAAGAACTGTGTGGTGGATACGGGGTATCGGGAGCGGGCATACAGATTCATTGCGGGTGAAGTGGCAAAGGGCCATCAGGCATACGTGATCTGTCCCATGGTGGAGGACAGCGAGATGATGGAAGGGGAAAATGTTCTGGATTATACGAAAGTTCTCCAAGAAAAGCTTCCGGGTGTCCGGGTGGAATCTCTCCACGGAAAGATGAAAGGGAAAGAAAAAAATGCTGTTATGGAGGAATTTGCCGCTGGGGCCATTCAGGTTCTTGTGTCAACGACAGTCGTTGAAGTGGGAGTCAATGTGCCCAACGCCACGGTGATGATGATCGAAAATGCAGAGCGGTTCGGTCTGGCCCAGCTTCATCAGCTCCGGGGACGCGTGGGACGCGGAAAGGACCAGTCTTACTGTATCATGGTCAATGCTTCCGGGGATAGAGAGAAAAATGCCAGGCTGGAAGTACTTAATAAATCTAACGATGGCTTTTTTATTGCTTCTGAAGATCTGCGGCTTCGCGGTCCGGGAGACATTTTCGGCCTCCGCCAGAGCGGGGATCTGGAATTTAAGCTGGCGGATATTTATACGGATTCCATAACTTTAAAAAAGGTTTCCGGGGATGTGGACGCACTTTTAAAACAGGACGGGGACCTTCTTCTTCCGGAGCACGCGGAGCTGAAAAAGAAGCTGGACCAGTATCTTGAAGCCAGTTATGAAAAACTAAGTTTATGATGAAGGCGCTGCCGGACGGCTGTTCTGAAGATTGAAAGAAAAGAAAACATATGGTATACTTGTAGAAGAAATTGTGTAACAGTTCAGCCCGGTGCTTCTTGTCCGCGGTACGCGGGCAAGAAGATGCAAGGTTTAACTGCTACGAAATTGCAACTGTGAAGGTACAAAATAGTTATAAAACAGGTACAAAACAGTTACAGAAAATAAAAAAAGGAGCTGGTAATCATGAAAGAAAATGAAAAGTACGTGGAGTATATGCTGGAACAGGCGAAAAACCTGATCTCCATCGACAGTCCTTCCGGTTACGGAAAAGAGGTTACAGAGTATCTGTTAAAAGAATTTGCAGCACTGGGATTTGAGGCCCGCCGCACCGTAAAGGGCGGAGTGATTGCAGATCTCGGCGGCAGCAATGAAAAGGATGCCGTTTTGCTGGAGGCTCACTGCGATACCCTGGGCGCCATGGTTCATGAGATTAAACCCAACGGCCATTTAAAGCTTACCAACGTGGGCGGTATGCAGCCAAATAACGCAGAGGCGGAAAACGTCCGCGTTATCACAAAATTCAACGGAAGTTATGAGGGAACCTGCCAGCTTACAAACCCCTCCAAGCATGTAAACGGGGCATATTCAGAGACGGCCAGAAACTGGGATACACTGGAAGTGATTCTTGATGAGGACGTGAATTCAAAAGAGGATGCCGAAAAGCTTGGCATTATGGCAGGTGATTATGTATGTTTTGAACCGCGTTTTCGCGTGACCGAATCCGGATACATAAAGAGCCGTTTTCTGGATGATAAGCTTTCTTCCGCCATTTTGCTGGGCTATGCAAAGTACTTAAAGGATGAGAAGGTTACGCCAGAACGCCGGATGTACCTGCATTTTACTATTTATGAGGAAGTGGGACACGGCGGCTCCGCACCGGTTCCTGAGGGTGTGACAGAGGCGTGGTCCGTGGATATGGGCTGCGTGGGTACCGGACTTTCCTGTACGGAGCGTCAGGTTTCCATCTGCGCCAAGGACAGCGGCGGCCCCTATAATTATGATGTGGTATCCCGCCAGATTGCCCTTGCAAAGGAAAAAGGCATTGATTTCGCTGTGGACATCTATCCCTTCTACGGCTCTGATGTGGAGGCAACACTGAAGGCCGGAAATGATATCCGCCACGGCCTCATAGGCCCGGGCGTCTTTGCGTCTCACGGCTATGAGAGAAGCCATAAGGATGGTGTGGAAAACACCTTCCGGCTGATTCAGGCATATTTTGGATAAGCTGCGGCGGACGCCCGGCGCTTCTTGTCCGCGGTACGCGGGCAAGAAGATGCAAGGCTTGACTGTTACCAATTGTTTCATAGGACAGGCGGTCTTATGTTAAGTGAGGCCGCCCTGTTTTTTGTGCAGCCGCACATCGGCGCACACCTTTTTCAATCATGAAACATCCGGATAAGCGACGTATGGGAGGCAATGGAAAAATGAAGAAAGCAGGTGCCATAACCCCAGAAAACAGGTGGAAAAAGAGGTATCTTGTGCCTCTTTTCTTACTGGCTGTCATGTTGTCTTCTCTTTATTATTTTGTGGTCAGAACTGCGGGCGGATGTATCGTATATCCTGAAACGGAGATTCCACTTCCGGAAAACACGGTTTTCTTTTTCCAGAAAGATGCAGAGTGGGGGAATGACCATCTCGGAACGGCGAAGGATACCATGGCCTCTTCCGGCTGCCTGGTCAGCGCCCTGGCAGCCGGGCTGGATATGCAGGCGGCCCGTCAGGGGATTCCTTTTTCCATGACGGCCGGAGAATTAAACCGTGTATTTTCTGAGAAGAATGTATACACAGAACACGGCGCTGTGATCTGGGGGCAGGTAGGGCAGGCTGTTTCCGGTGCAGAATGCCAGGTGCCGGATGAGGTCTCTTCCGGGCTTTTGGATCAGTGGCTTAAAATGGGGTATTTTCCTGTGGCGAAGGTGCGGGTAAAGGGAACCGGAGCTTATCACTGGGTTTTGATTATCGGAGCGGAAGGCGGCCGGTACATGTGCATGGATCCGCTGAAGGAACAGGAAACGCCGGTGTCCCTGGATGAATTTAAAAACCGCATATATGCCATAAGGGCAGTACATTTTGAATGATTCCGTCCCCTTTTTCGGGGACTGGAACGAAATTCGGGGAATTTTGAGGGAGGAAACGAAAACTATGACGAAAAAAGACCAGCTTCTTGTTGCCATGATGGAATATGATAAGCCAGATGCCAGACGGATTCAGCATTTCATTAAGGTATATGAGTTTGCCCGGCTCATCGGACTTATGGAGGGACTGGATGAAAAAACTCAGGAAATTTTAGAGGCAGCCGCCATAGTCCATGACATTGGAATTCATAAGGCAGAGGAAAAATACGGGAGAAACACAGGAAAATATCAGGAGATAGAAGGGCCGGGAGAGGCGAGGGCACTGATGAGCTCTTTTGGATGGGAAGAAGATGTGATCGAGCGGGTATCTTATCTGGTGGGGCATCACCACACCTACACATCCATCGACGGACCGGATTACCAGATTCTGGTGGAGGCGGACTTCCTGGTGAATCTGTTTGAGGAGGATGCGGCCCTGGAAGAAAAGAAGAACGTATATGACCGCATGTTCCAGACAGAAAGCGGAAAGAAACTGTTTAAAACCATGTTTTAAAGGAGACGGATCATTGAAATCACTTGTCATTGCAGAAAAGCCCTCGGTGGCCAGGGATATTGCCAGGGTACTTAAATGCGGGAAAAATGGAAACGGCATCATAGAGGGTGACCGCTTCATTGTCACCTGGGGACTGGGGCATCTGGTGACCCTGGCGGACCCGGAGGATTATGATAAAAAATATAAGGAATGGAAAATGGAGGATCTGCCGATGCTGCCGGATGTCTTCCGGCTGGAGGTCATCAAACAGACAGCCAGGCAGTATCAGGCGGTAAAAACCCAGATTCACAGAGATGACGTGGGATGCATCATTATCGCGACGGATGCCGGAAGAGAGGGGGAGCTGGTGGCCAGGCTGATTTTGAAAAAAGCCGGGGCGAAAAAGCCGTTGAAAAGGCTCTGGATTTCCTCTGTAACGGATAAGGCCATCCGCGAGGGTTTTGCCAATTTAAAAGACGGAAAAGAATATGAACCCCTTTACGATGCGGCCATGTGCCGTGCTGAAGCAGACTGGATGGTGGGAATCAACGCCACCAGGGCGCTGACCTGCAAATATAACGCGCAGCTTTCCTGCGGCCGCGTTCAGACGCCGACTCTGGCCATGATCGCAAAACGGGAGGAGCAGATCAGGCAGTTCGTGCCAAAGTCCTACTATGGAATTTGTGCCAGAAAGGATTCTCTTACTTTAACCTTAAGAGACGAAAAAGGAGGCATCCTGAGCTCTTTTCAAAAGGAACGCATGGAAGATATTCTGAAAGAGGTGGCAGGAAAAACGGCTGTGGTGGGCCAGGTGAAACGAATCCCCAAAAAGGCGGCAGCACCTCTGTTATATGATCTTACGGAGCTTCAGAGGGAAGCCAGCAGGCGGTTTGATTATTCCGCCAGGGAAACCTTAAATATTATGCAGAGGCTTTATGAAACCCACAAGGTCCTTACCTATCCGCGGACGGATTCCCGGTATTTAAGCTCGGATATTGTCCCCACCATAAAGGAACGGCTGAAGGCATGCTCTGTGGGCCCCTACCGGGCTCTGGCCGGAAGGCTCATAAACCAGCCGATTCCTCCAAAGCCTTTTTTTGTGGATGATAAAAAGGTATCCGATCATCATGCCATCATTCCCACGGAGCAGTTCGTGGATTTGAGTCATATGACCATAGATGAACGGCGGATTTATGATCTGGTAGTCAGAAGATTTCTGGCGGTGCTGTATCCTCCTTATGAGTATGAGCAGACCACTCTTTATGTAACTGTGGGAAATGGAGGATGCCCGGATGGGTACACCCTGCCGCGAAGCGCCCGCTCCGAAGGAGCCTGTGTTGCGGGATGCCCGGATGGGTATACCTTTGCAGCTACTGGTAATATTGTGAAAAATTCCGGATGGAAGGCGGTCTATGAAACCCAGGAGGCCGGCGGATGTTCTTATGGTGAGGAGGATGGAACGGACGACGGGGACCTGAAAGAGAAGAAACTTCCTGATCTGAAAACGGGGGATGAGCTGAAAGGGCTTACCTTCGCATTAACAGAGGGGAAAACCAGGCCGCCGGCCCGGTTTACGGAGGCTTCGCTGCTGTCGGCCATGGAAAACCCTGTGGCTTACATGGAATCGGATAATAAGGCCATGGCAAAGACGCTGGGAGAAACCGGAGGCCTGGGGACCGTTGCCACCAGGGCAGATATTATTGAAAAGCTTTTCGGAAGCTTTCTTCTGGAAAAAAAGGGAAAGGAAATTTATTTGACTTCCAAGGCGAGGCAGCTTCTGGAACTGGTGCCTGAAGACTTAAAAAAGCCGGAGCTTACCGCCGACTGGGAAATGAAGCTTTCTAAAATCTCCAGAGGAACTTTAAAACGGGAACAGTTCATGAGGGAGATCCGCAGCTATTCCGAGGAGCTGACAGGTCAGATTAAAACCGGGGAGGGAAAATTCCGCCACGACAACCTGACCAGTAAAAAATGCCCCAACTGCGGCAAAGCTCTTCTTCTGGTGAAAGGGAAGAACAGTGAGATGCTGGTGTGCCAGGACAGGGAGTGCGGTTACCGGGAAACCATTGCCAGAACTTCCAATGCCAGGTGTCCGGTATGCCATAAAAGAATGGAACTTCGCGGAAAGGGAGAGGGCCAGATCTTTGTGTGTCAGTGCGGCCACAAGGAAAAATTGGCAGCTTTTCAGGAGCGAAGGAAGAAGGAGGGAGCCGGAGTCTCCAAAAAAGATGTGGCACAGTATTTAAACAAACAGAAAAAGGAGGCTGAGGAGCCTGTAAATAATGCTTTTGCCATGGCACTGGCCGGGTTAAAGCTGGAAAAATAAGTTGTGGAATGATATGTGTGGATGCACACACCTTTTTGGCAACAGGGAGGGAAAGTAAAATGGAAATCAGACAGGCAGCAAAGGAGATGGAACTTAAAGAAATTTTTTCACTATACGATAGCGCGTTTCCTGCCAGTGAGAAAAAGCCTTTTTCTGTGATTTTGGAAAAGCAGAAACAGGGAAGTGCGGATATCCTGTATCTTGAGGAGGGCGGACAGTTTGCGGGACTGGCCATAATGGCAAAGAAGGGGGATCTGGTTCTTCTGGATTATTTTGCCATTGCAGAGGAGCGCCGCGGGAGCGGTATCGGTTCCCGTATGATACAGGCCCTGGATGCTCATTATAAAGGAATGCGGATGATTATTGAAATTGAGAGTACAAAAGCAGAGGTCCCGGATATAAAAATGCGGAGAAGGAGAAAACATTTTTACCACAAAAACGGGATGACGGATCTTCCCTTTATGGTGTGTCTGTTCGGTGTTGACATGGAAATGTTAAGCAATGGAACAGAAATTTCCTTTGAGGAATATTGGAATTTGTATGATGCCATATTTGGCCCGAGGGCATCCGGAAACGTGCTTTTTCTCAGAGCACAGGACACTCAGTGACTGAACTGTTCTTGCATTTTTTTGGTGTCTATGGTATCATTTGCAGAAAAGCGGATTCCCGTGGTTCACAGAAAAAACACAAAGAGGTGGTACGATACATGGGAAGAAAATATGGAAGGAAGATTCACATGAGAAAGTATAAAAAGATTTGTCTGGCTGCCGTAACGGCTGCCGTTTGTCTGGCTGCTGCCGGGTGCTCCGCAAAAAATGCCCCTTCAACGGCTCCCAGGGTCGATTACACAGAGCTCAGGGACCCGGTGGCAGAGCCGGATACCACAGGGGCGGAAATAGAGCTTTTGAATATGGAGAACCCCAGGGAATACTGTTACAGCAGCCGCAATGCGGATATGGTATTTAAAAAGAAGGACGGCGTCTGGGTGGATATGACGGATTCAAGCATTCCCATCAATCAGGAAAAATTCCAGGCTATGGCTGACAATTTCCTTAAGCTCCGGGCTGTTTCCAAAGTGGAAAATCCCGGTGACTTAAGTTCCTATGGTCTGGACAGGCCGTCTTATACTCTTTCTGTTGCGGATGAAGACAAAGGATCGGCGTATATTGCTGTTGGAAATCAGGATGCTGACGGAAACTATTATGCGACTCTCGATGAAAGAAATGTCTATGTCATCAAAAAAGAAACTGTGGAATCCATGGATTTTGAATATGATCCTCTGGTGGTCCGCGACAGTTTAGATCTTACGGTGACCGCTGCCGACATGAAGAAGGTCGTTATAAAAAAAGCCAACAGGACTGAAACTTATAAGTCCTCCGATACAGAGGCAATGACCAGGATTGCAAATGGGTTAAGCCAGCTTAAGCCCACCATCTACTCTACCTTTCATGCCACAGCCCAGGAATTAACTTCCGCTGAGATTTCGGAGGGGCTGAGAATGGAATTAAATGCAGAATTCCTTGTGGACGGCGAACCCCGGTCCATTACCATTTATGTGGGAACTTTTGCGGATGCAGGAGGGGAACGGCGCTATGTGCAGCTTGAAGGTTCTCAGATGATTTCTGAAGTGGACAGCGCCATCGTCAGTGACCTTCTGAACCTGACAGAAGAGGAGAGTACCATGTCATAACGGACGGCGGCGGGTCATATGGATCTTAAAGGCGGTTGCAGGCTGAAAAGGGCAGGCAACCGCCTTGTTTTTTTCGGTCACATAAGGGTTTGTGAAACACCCTTCTTTTATACCCCCGCGAATCGGAATATAATCCCGATAACAGCCGATACAGCGATAAATGCAACCGGGTGCAGTCCCTTTGTCTTTTTGCATCTGGCCGTAAAATAGTAGAGAACCAAAAGCAGAATCACATTGGGAAGGCTTATGAGGTCCATGGGATTTCCGCTGGAGGCATAGGCATCTTTCTGATATAAAACAAGAATGAAGACGGAAAGCCCTGCGGCAGCAATAAGTCCTGTGGAAGCGGGACGCAGTCCGTAAAAAGCACGCTGCACATACTGGTTATCTTTAAAAGCCTTCAAAAAACCGGCGATGATCAGGATAATAATTACAGACGGCGTGATAAGGCCAATGGTGGCAATGACAGAGCCGGGGACTCCGGCAGTTGTAAAGCCCACATAGGTAGCCATGTTTACGCCGATGGGGCCGGGGGTGGACTCAGAAATGGCCACCATATCCGCAAGCTGTCCGTAGGTGTACCATCCTGTCTTATCGGAGATGTCATAAAGAAATGGCAGTGTGGCCATTCCGCCGCCGATGGCAAAAAGCCCAGCTTTGAAAAATTCATAAAATAACTGGAGATAGACCATTATTTTTTCAGCACCTCCTTATTCTTAAGAACAATGCCCGCAATGGCGGCCAGAATGACGAAGACAATGGGGGACAAATCCGTCAGGGCGGAACCGGCAAAAATAACCAGGAAAATCAGAAGAGTTATTTTATCCACTACGGATTTTTTCCAGAGCTTGACGACTGCATTGAAGATCAGGACACAGACACAGACACGGATTCCCGCAAATGCATTCTGTACAATGGCCATATCGGCAAAGTTCTGAATAAAGGCGGCGATGACGCTGATAATCACAAGGGACGGGAAAACAACTCCCAAAGTGGCAACGATGCCGCCGATGATTCCGCTGGTCTTCTGGCCGATAAAGGTGGCCGTATTGACTGCGATGACGCCGGGGGTACACTGCCCTATGGCATAATAATCCATCAGTTCTTCTTCTGTCGCCCAGCCGCGTTTCTCTACGACTTCCCTCTGGAGAATCGGGAGCATGGCATAGCCGCCGCCAAAGGTCAGGCCGCCGATTCTGGCGAAGGTGAAGAAGAGGTCCAAAAGTTTGTTCATAATATCTCTCCTTTGAATGAAGTAAAGCTATGTATTACTATATCAGAAATCGAAAAAAAATCAACTGCCGTTTGTGAACAGCAGCCACCTGGCAACCGTTCAGGTTATCTGAACGGTTGTAACAGTTTAGCCGGAAGGTTCAACTGTTATGGACGGTTATGTGAACTGCCACAAAAACCTTGCAAAATTCCGGTAACCCAGTGTATAATGGTTTGGACTATACTAGATCTGGAGGTATCCCATGGCGAAAACACAGTATAATGCTGACAGTATCATTGTCCTGGAAGGGCTTGAGGCTGTCAGGAAACGCCCTGGTATGTATATTGGAGGCGTCGGCTCGAAGGGCTTAAACCATTTAATATATGAAATTGTGGACAATGCGGTGGACGAGCACCTGGCCGGGTTCTGTACGGAGATCCTGGTGACTCTGGAAGCCGATGGCTCCTGTACCGTAAAAGACAATGGCCGGGGAATTCCGGTGGAATTACA
>CANRXD010000016.1 GCA_947643685.1 uncultured Clostridium sp.
TTCTTGAGTCGGAATCGTAAACCGGGGGAATCGGATGTATCACCTGTTCCATGACAGTATGGCCTCCTTCCATTCATATTTCCCATATAGTATGACAAAAAAGAGAGATTTTGTCAAAGAAAAAACAAATTTTATACTTTTTTTATTGCCATATGGGGAAACTCAAACTATAATAAATAGGTGCTGTTAAATCATGGAAATTCGTATTCTGATCATGGTTTTCCGGTATATGAGATAGAATTGGAGAAGTATTTATGGATAACAACAATCAAAACAGGAATAATGGAAAAAAACCGAATAGCCAGAATATCGGCATTATGGTTCTGATCCTTATGATTACTCTGGGTGTTGTCAGCATGATGAACTCGGCGCTGAAAAAAAATCAGACTCAGGAACTGGGATATGAGGAGTTTGTTCAGATGGTGGAGGACGGGGAGGTGGATACAATCCGCTTTTCCGGCAACAGAATTCTTATTACTCCCAAGACTTCTTCTACAAAATACTCCAGACTGATTCAGTATTACACGGTCCGGGTTCAGGACGCGAAGGTGACGGACCGGCTGCTGGAAAAGGATGTGCATATTCTGGGAGAGGATACCAGTGCCGGAGCCAGTATCTTAAGCTTTATTATGGGCTGGGTGCTGCCGTCAGTGTTAATGATCGGGCTTTTGTATCTTATGTTCAGCCGCATGGGAGGCGGAGGCGGCCTTATGGGGGTTGGGAAGAGCAATGCCAAGGTTTATGTGCAGAAGGAAACAGGCGTGACCTTTACGGATGTAGCCGGAGAGGATGAAGCCAAAGAGTCTCTGGTTGAAATTGTGGACTTTTTGCACAATCCACAGAAATATACAAAGATCGGGGCAAAACTCCCCAAAGGAGCTCTTCTGGTGGGGCCTCCCGGTACAGGAAAAACGCTGCTTGCCAGGGCCGTTGCAGGTGAGGCCCATGTGCCTTTTTACTCCCTGTCCGGTTCTGATTTTGTGGAGATGTTTGTGGGGGTGGGCGCGTCACGTGTCCGCGACCTGTTTAAGCAGGCCCAGCAGTCGGCGCCCTGTATTATTTTCATTGATGAAATTGATGCCATCGGACGAAGCCGTGACTCCAGATTTGGCGGAAATGACGAGAGGGAGCAGACGTTAAATCAGCTTCTGTCGGAGATGGACGGGTTCGATTCTTCCAAAGGACTTCTGGTGATGGCTGCGACGAACCGCCCGGAAATCCTGGATCCGGCTCTTTTAAGGCCGGGGCGTTTTGACCGCCGCGTGATTGTGGATAAGCCGGATTTAAAGGGCCGCGTGAATATTTTAAAAGTACATTCCAAGGATGTCCGTCTGGATGAAACCGTGGATTTTGAGGAAATTGCCCTGGCAACCTCCGGCGCTGTCGGTGCCGATCTTGCCAATATGATGAACGAGGCAGCCATCAATGCCGTAAAGCATGGAAGGCAGGCTGTGGCTCAGAGCGACCTGTTCGAGGCTGTGGAGCTTGTTCTGGTGGGTAAGGAAAAGAAAGACAGGATTCTAAGTAAGGAGGAGAGGCGGATTGTCTCCTACCATGAGGTGGGCCATGCCCTTGTGACTGCTCTCCAGAAGGACGCAGAGCCAGTACAGAAAATTACAATCGTGCCCCGTACCATGGGTGCTCTGGGATATGTGATGCAGGTTCCGGAGGAGGAGAAATTCTTAAATACGAAAAAAGAACTGGAGGCCATGCTGGTGGTTTCCCTTGCGGGTCGTGCCGCCGAGGAAATTGTGTTTGAAACTGTGACCACAGGAGCTGCCAATGATATCGAGCATGCCACAAAGATTGCCAGAGCTATGGTGACTCAGTATGGTATGTCGGAGAAATTTGGCCTGATGGGGCTTGCTACCCAGGAAAATCAGTATCTGACAGGGCGGACTGTGCTAAACTGCGGAGATGCAACAGCGGCTGACATTGACGTGGAAGTCATGAAGATGCTGAAGGAGGCATATGAAGAGGCAAAGAGGCTGCTTGGGGAAAACCGGGATGCCCTGGATCAGATTGCCGATTTCCTCATTGAAAAAGAGACAATTACCGGAAAGGAATTTATGCGTATTTTCCGCAAGGTAAAGGGAATTCCGGAGCCGGAGGAGGAATCGCAGGAAGAAAAGAGCCGCATGGGAGCCAGAGAGCCGGAAGCCGGAAAGCCGGAAAACGGAGCATCGGAAGCTGGAAAGGCGGGGAGCGAAGAGCCGGAAGCACAAAGACCGGAGAGCGAAGCACCGGAAACCGGAAAGCCAGGGAGTGAAGGTTCGGAAGCCTGAGAGTCTGAGAGCCGGAGAACAGAGCACCGAAAAATGGAAGGAGCTTTTTTGTGAGAAGGAAGATTTTATGGCTGTTGGCAGTTGTCTTGGGAAGCCTGGTGCTGGCTGGATGTAAAAACGTACAGGAGCCTAAAATGGATGGTGACGCTTTCGGAAAGACGGTGGTCTGGGATCCGGGGGCCTATGAAAATCTGGAGGTCCTGACACTGGATGAAAATAATGAGGTGAAGGTGTATCCATGCCAGTCAGAGGAAAATCTTAAGGAAACCATTGAGCTTCTGGCTGGGATGGACGATATCACAGTGGTCCAGCCCAACTATTCTTATGAAAATCAGGCCCTCGGGATCAATGATGCCTCTGCGAAGGAGCAGTGGGCGCTGGAAAATGACGGCTCTTTTTCCATTGAGGAGGAGAAAAACAGATATCCGGTTTATGATGATCCGTTTGGAAAACCTTCGGCTCCGGGAACCTGGCGGGGATACGCGAAAAAGGCCGACCTGGTTGGAATCCTTGTGGAATTAGAGGAAAAGCAGGCGGTGGCCGGCATTGATATTAACATTGCCGGGGCCTGGGAGAAATACGGAAACGGCACCCATGACACCATTGTGGCCATGATTGATACGGGAATTGATACGGGCCATGAAGATCTGGCCCAGGCCATATGGGTCAATGCAGATGAGATTCCGGGAAATGGGATTGATGATGACGGGAACGGATATGTGGACGACGTGAATGGTTGGAATTTCTATGATAATACCAATCAGGTCTTTACCGGTGATGGAGACAGCCATGGAACCCATGGGGCCGGAACCATCCGGGCAGGTGTGGGAAACGGACTGGGGATTGCAGGGATTGTTCCCGGGGACCGTGTTCGTGTCATGCCTGTCAAGGCCCTCGGCGGCTCCTCGGGCGGCGGCAATACAGCCGATTTAATCCGTGCTATTCGCTATGCCCAGGACAATGGGGCTGTAATCTGTAATTTAAGCCTTACCTCCACCACCAATGACAGGGCTCTGTATCAGGCCATGGCAGGCTCCAGTATGCTTTTTGTGGCGGCAGCGGGAAATGGGGATCCGATGACAGGAAAGGGACTTGATATTGATGAAGTCCCGTTTTATCCGGCAGCCTATGATCTGGATAATCTGATTTCCGTAGCTAATATTACCTGTGACGGAAGTCTCCACAGGAGTTCCAATTATGGAAAAACCACTGTGGATCTGGCAGCGCCGGGAACTTATATTTTAAGTACCACCCCTGGAAATTCATACAGCTACATGTCCGGAACCTCCATGGCAGCGCCTATGGTAACCGGAGCGGCGGCCATGGTGTATTCGTATTTTGAGGGGATCAGTGTGGCTGATGTGAAGGAGATTCTCCTGTCGACGGCGACGCCGTTAGAAGGCCTTGCAGATAAGACTGTGACCGGGGGCATGCTAAATGTGGGGGCAGCTGTTTCCTACGACATCGGAGCTCTTTCGAGGACCGGTTTCCAGAATGGGGGAAGTGCTCCGGAAAGCGGAACGGCACCCTATATCGAAGCCAGAACAAGGAGCGGCCGGAATGGCATGCTTCTGACAGTTCGTGTGGTTGATGTGGATGGCGATCTGGATGCTCTCTGCTATGCAGAGGGAGAGTATACCTGTGAGGAGTTTAACGGAGGAGATATTGCCAGTGTTCCCTTTGAAGTGAACGGGCAGGATACGGCCACTTTCCGCATTGACCATGCGGGAACCTATACGTTTTATGCCAGAGATAAAATGGGAAATGCCAGCGTGTATGTGGCAAAATTTGCGAATATGAGTGATGGTCCGGGGGCTTTAGACTAAGAAAAAAGCATCGGGCGTTGGCCCGATGTGGAAAACCGGACGAAAACTGCCTTACAAGCAAGCTTGACATCTGTTTGCGTTCGGTTTTCCCCGCCCCGTGAACGGTATATTATTTGATTACATGAATCCAGCCTTCCGGCGCTTCGATATGGCCCATCTGGATTCCGGTTAAGGTATCGTACAGCTTTTGGGTAACCGGGCCCATTTTTTCCATACCGCTGGGGAAGCAGATTTCTTTACCGTGGTCCACGATTTTTCCAACCGGAGAGACAACGGCTGCGGTTCCGCAGAGACCGCATTCAGCGAAATCTTTTACTTCCTCGAAGGGAACCGGACGCTCCTCTGCCTTTAAGCCAAGACAGTGCTCGGCAACGTAGAGGATGGAACGGCGGGTGATGGACGGTAAAATGCTGTCAGACTTGGGAGTTACAACGGTGTTGTCCTTTGTTACGAAGATAAAGTTGGCACCGCCGGTTTCTTCCACATAGGTTCTTGTGGCAGCATCCAGATACATGTTCTCATCAAAGCCCTGGTTGTGGGCGTCAACAATTGCGTGTAAGCTCATGGCGTAGTTTAAGCCTGCTTTTACATGTCCGGTTCCGTGGGGGGCGGCGCGGTCAAAGTCGCAGACGCGGATGGTAATGGGCTTTGCGCCATCTTTAAAATAGGGGCCGACTGGTGTTACAAATGCTCGGAACTGGTATTCTGTCGCGGGCTTAACACCGATAACCGGATTGGTTCCAAATAAGAACGGACGAATATAGAGGGTTGCCCCGGAGCCGTAGGGCGGGACGAAATCGGCATTGGCCGCCACCAGTTTTGTGATTGCATCAAGGAAGCGCTCTTTGGAAAAAGGCGGCATTTCCAGTCTCTTTGCAGAATTAATCATGCGCTCGGCATTTAAGTCGGGACGGAAGGTGACAATATGTCCGTCTTCTGTTGTATAGGCTTTTAATCCCTCAAAACATGTCTGAGCGTACTGGAACACGCAGGCACATTCGCTCAGTGTAATCGTGTCTTCTGTGGTGAGGGTGCCTTCATCCCATGCACCATTTTTATAGTTGGAAACATATCGATAGTCGGTTTTGATATAGCCAAATCCAAGATTTGCCCAGTCGATATTCTGCTTTCCCATAACAATCTCCTCCATTCTGCCGTTTTCCGGCAACATATTTTTCTGCGTAAAGGGGTATCGTGCAGCAGCTTCGACAGGTCTGCGTGTTCCCGCGTCTGAGCGTACAAAAAACGCAGTGGTCGCGGGCATACAACTCATCGCGAGGCAATTCGAAACGGCTGTATATCATAACAGTTCAGGGATTATCGGAGCTGTTGCCTATCATTATAAATACTTCTTTTTTATACTGCAAGCTCTTTATGGAAAAAAGATGAAAAAAATCTATGAAAAATGGGAAATAAATGATATAATATAATTACAGGTTATATTCGATATTACCTGAAGGAAAGAAAGAGGGCAGGCAGGATGACTATGGGAAAAAAGTTCCATTATGCCTGGCTGATTCTTGCGGGATGCTGTATCCTGCAGGGAGCCAGTCTGGGTCTTATTAATAACTGTGCGGGAGTGTTTTATTCTCCGGTGTGTGAAGAGCTGGGGTTCGAGATGGGGGGATTCGCTTTTTACAGGACACTGTTTGCCATAAGCTCTGCCCTGGCCCTGCCGTTTGTGGCGAAGAGCTTTCGTGAAATGGATGTACGGATAGTTATCAGTGTGGCGGCTGTGGTGTTCGGCGGCTGCAACGTGGCCATGGGGACCTTTCATAAGCTGTGGCAGTGGTATGCGGCCGGACTGATTCAGGGAACGGCCTCTTCCTTTTTGTGTATGCTCCCGGCACCGATTCTCTTAGGAAACTGGTTCCAAAAAAAAACGGGAACAGCCGTGGGAATTTCGGCAGCCTTTTCCGGACTGATTGGGATGTTTGGGAGCAGCGGTCTGGGAATTTCCATACCTGCTTTTGGGTGGCGGGCCAGCTACATGATTACAGGAATTATCAGCATGGCGTTGATTCTTCCGGTTTCCATTTTTATTCTGCGCTATGGTCCGGAAGATAAGAATATGAAGCCATATGGGGCAGAAAAAGAGGCACCGGGAAAAAACCACTCCGAAAACGGGAGAGGAAGCCGGGAAGCCATGGGGCTTTTTACATTTTTAAAACAGCCTGTCTTTTATATGGCCCTGATTGCCTATGCCTGCTGTATTGCCAGTTCGTACATGAATATGTTTTTAACCTCCAGCGGCCTGGCTTCGGGGCTTCCCATGGCCCTGGCTGCCATGATGACCACTCTGGCCCTGTTTGGGAACATGTTCAGCAAGCTGTTTTTGGGAAAGGCCAGCGATACTTATGGAGTTATAAAAACCTTTGTGTGTTCAGCGATAATAGCGATGGGAGGGCATTTCCTGCTTTTGACCGGGATGACGGAGAGCGTGATGGCCGGGGCGCTTCTCTTTGGCATTACATTTCCGCTGTCTTCGGTGATGATGCCGCTTTTTTGCCGCCTGTTCTGGAAAGGGGAGACTTATGGAGCCGCTTATTCCTATGTATCCATGTTCGGAACACTTCTGGCATCTCCGTTTTATACGGTGTTTGGACGGGTTTACGATATGACAGGGAGCTATCACCTGACCATTATTGTGAGTGCTGGTCTTGTTTTTCTGGCCCTGCTTTTGGCGGGGGCGGGAAAAACGCAGGTCAGTTCACAGTCTTTGCCAGCTGAATAAAGGATTCCATCTCTCTGGTGACCCATTTGTCTTTATGGTAGAGAATCTGACGCCAGACGCACATATGAAAATCATGTACCGGCAGAATACTTAAGGTTCCTGCCGTTACCTCCTGCCGGATGGAAAACTCCGGAAGGAAGGAGAGTCCGGCATTGTTTTTTAGCAGGCGGATAATAAATTCCGTATTTCCGATTTCCAGAAAAGGTTCAATTTTTTGATTGCAGGCAGTCAGGTACCGGTCCAGAACGAACCGGTAGCTGGCATTTTTTTCTGTCAGAAGGAATGGTTCCCGGATAATTTCCTCCAGCAGCAGAGGGCCGGCGCCGGACAGAGGGTGGGAAGAAGAGGCGACAAAAACAATATCTTCCGGCTCTTCCATGACTTTTCTCCACTTATGGTCATAAATTCTCTGGTCCATCAGATATACCAGGTCAATGGAATTTTTATCCATGCGCTCCAGAAGCACATCCGGGGAGTCCAGTACAATACTTATTTTTACCAGCGGATGTGCTTTGTGGAACTGTTCTAAGAGCGGGGGAAAGATGGAAGCACAGATGGACTCAATGGTTCCGATGGTCAGGGCTCCCGTAAGCTCCCTGGTCTCCGTTACTGCAGCACGGGCGCGGGACAGCTCTTTCATGACTGCGGCGGCGTGTTCATAAAAAATTGTCCCCTGGTGTGTCAGGATAGTCTGCTTTCCGATGCGGTCGAACAGGTGGATGCCCAGCTCCGTCTCCAGCTGCTTGATCTGGAGGGTGACGGCAGCCTGGGAGTAGCCAAGGGCTTTCGCTGCTTTGGAAAAACTTTTTAGCTGTGCTACGTGAAGGAAGGTATTGATTTCCCGTAATTCCATGGATGAACTCCTATGTATAATTTTTTTTAAATGATATGTTTAAAACATTAAATTTTACTTTCATCTGCTCTTATGGTACTCTAATTATAAGAGGAATGCAAGGGGATTCTGCACAGACCCATCTGAACTGTTACCAAAAGGTTACTGTTCACAGGGTACCTGTGAACAGTAATACCAAAAAATATATAAGAAGTACATAAGAAAGGACAGGGACGAATATGGAGAAGAGCAATGTGAAGTATGGCGCATATGTGAAAATTCTGGAGGAGGAGTTAAAGCCGGCCATGGGTTGTACAGAGCCCATTGCACTGGCGTATGCGGCTGCCATGGCAAGGAAGGTACTGGGAGAGATGCCGGATAAGGTGGTGATTGGAGCCAGCGGAAGCATTATTAAAAATGTAAAATCCGTCATTGTGCCCAATACTGACCATTTAAAGGGGATTCCGGCTGCCGCCGCCGCGGGAATTGTGGGAGGTGATCCCGATAAGGAGCTGGAGGTGATTGCCAGCGTGACTCCGGAGCAGATTGCCGGAATGCGGGAGTTTCTGGCCAATACGGATATTTCCGTGGAGTATGTGGATAACGGGCTGACGTTTGAAATTGTTGTTACTTTATATAAAGGGGAATCTTATTCCCGGGTAAGAATTGTAAACTATCATACCAACATTGTTCTTATTGAAAAGAATGGGGAGAAGCTGAAGGAAGTTGCCGTGGAGGGAGAGAGTGAGGAAGGCCTCACGGATCGTTCCCTTCTTAATATGGAGGATATCTGGGATTTTATCAATACTGTGGATGTGGAGGACGTAAGGCCGGTGCTGGAGCGCCAGATGAAATATAATATGGCCATTGCCGAGGAAGGAATGAAGGGAAATTACGGTGCCAACATCGGCAAGGTTCTGATGGAGATGAACGGCAACGACGTAAGGACGCGGGCAAGGGCCATGGCGGCTGCCGGTTCAGATGCCAGAATGAACGGCTGTGAGCTTCCTGTTATTATTAACTCCGGAAGCGGCAATCAGGGTATTACTGCCTCCGTTCCGGTTGTGGTTTACGCAAGAGAGCTTGGCGTGGATGATGACAAGCTGTACCGTGCCCTGGCTCTTTCAGATTTGACTGCAATCTGTCAGAAGACCCCCATCGGACGGCTTTCTGCTTACTGCGGAGCCGTAAGTGCGGGAGCGGGTGCAGGAGCAGGCATTGCTTATCTTAACGGAGGCGGTTTTGATGAGGTGGCCCATACGATTGTCAATGCAGTGGCCATTCTTTCCGGAACCATCTGTGACGGAGCCAAGGCCTCCTGTGCCGCCAAAATTGCCGAGGCTGTGGATGCCGGAATATTGGGTTACCATATGTATATCCGCGGCCAGCAGTTTTATGACGGAGACGGAATTGTTACCAAGGGCGTTGACAATACCATGAAGAATGTGGGACGCCTGGCAAGAGAGGGCATGAAAGCCACCAACACCGAAATCATTAACATTATGATCGGGCGGTAATGGAAGGACTGTATCGGACAATGATTTTAAACGCCGGGCGCAGGCAGCCACATGGCCGCCGCGCCCGGCGTTTTATAACAGCCCCTGGATCAGAATTACCAGAATCAGCACAGGCAGAATAAAACGGAAATAGTATTTGAGAAACTTATTTTCCGGAATTTTGATTCCCTGCCCTTTATTGGCTTCCGCCAGATATTGCTCAAAGTCCCAGCCCCGGCGGGTGACGCAGAAAAGCAGATACACCAGGGAGCCCAGAGGAAGGAGCAGATTGCTTACCAGAAAGTCCTCGCTGTCTAACACGTCCCGGCCGCCGATAAGGCGAAGATCACTCCACAGGTTGTAGCCCAGCACACAGGGAAGGCTTAAAACAAGAATCAGGATACAGTTTATGACAACAGCTTTTTTCTGGACCATCCAAAATTGTCGATACAGCTTGCAAGCAGGTTTTCAAAGACAGCAATGACCGTGGAAAAGCTGGCAAATGTCATGAAGAGGAAGAATAAGGTTCCCCAGATCCGTCCGCCGGACATGTTGACAAATACGTTCGGCAGAGTGATGAAAATAAGCTGTGGTCCGGCATCGGGCTGTACGCCGAAGGAAAAGCAGGCCGGGAAAATAATGAGTCCGGCCATGAGAGCCACAAAAGTATCCAGAGCGCAGATACGGACGGCTTCACCGGCCAGGGTATGGCTGTCTGCCATATAGCTTCCGAAAATTTCCATGGCGCCGATTCCAAGACTTAAGGTGAAAAAGGCCTGGTTCATGGCGGCTGTGATTACTTTTCCATAACCGGCCTCTGCGGCTCTGAAAAAGTCGAAAAGCAGGTAGAAGGAGGCTCCTTCCTTTGCTCCGGGAAGAAGAAGGCTGTGAACTGCCAGGACTAAAATTAACACCAGAAGGGAACACATCATCCATTTTGTGATGCGCTCCAGCCCTTTTTGAATTCCGAGGCTGCATACCAGAAAGCCGGCCACAACGGTAACGGCCATCCAGAGTCCCATTTCTGACGGACTTGCCAGAAGATTCCCAAAGACACCGGAGACCCCTTCGGAATCAAGCCCTGTGAAGGCGCCGGAGGCGAATTTAAAAAAATAACCAAGCATCCAGCCGGAGACAGTGGTGTAATACATCATAAGAAGACAGCAGCCTGCCACACAAAACCATCCGTGGATATGCCATCTGCTCCCGGGCTTTTCCAGAGCTCTGTAAGCCTGGACAGCGCTTTTTTTCCCGGCCCGTCCCACGGCCAGCTCCATGGTGAGGACCGGAACTCCCATGCACAATAAAAAGAGCAGGTAAAATAACACAAATACACTTCCGCCGTTTTCTCCGGCCACATATGGGAAACGCCATACGTTTCCGATTCCAATGGCACATCCGGCGCTGACTAAAAGAAAACCCAGCCGGGAGCCAAAATTCTCACGTTTCATAGTTCTTTCCCCCTTATAATGAAAATAAACGCCTTCTTATGATAAACCAGACGGTATGGAATTGCAAGCATCAGTTTCTCCAATTGTCCGGTTTCCTTCCTTTGGCAGAAATGCCTATTTTTTTCCGAATTTTATACATTTCTTTAGCGGGTCTGATGTTGTATTTCCAGAGGAAAGTTGTTATAATTGTGGGCTGTATCAGAAAATGAATATGAAATGAGTATGATGAGAATGAGACAAATTATGGAGGTTTATGATGAAACGGTTAATTAATCTCTGCGGGTGTCTGGGGGCCTTGTTCTTATTGAACCCTGTGACGGCTCTGGCAGCGGAGACGGCAGCCCGGGAGGAAGCAAAAGGGATTCCTCCATGGCTTTGTGTCCCCTTTGCAGGCCTTTTACTTTGTATCGCGGTTTTGCCGTTATGGAAGGCAGAATGGTGGGAGACACATCAGCCCCATGCAGTGGCGTTCTGGTCCCTGCTTTTTATTGTCCCCTTTGCCGTTCTTTTTGGCACAGGAATGGCAGCAGAGACGGTTTTGGAATGCATTATCAATGACTATCTTACATTTATTGTTTTACTGTTTGGATTGTTTTGTGTATCCGGCAATATTACCATGTCCGGTGACCTGGCAGGTTCACCGAGAATCAATGTGGGGCTTCTGGCCTTTGGAACGCTTCTTTCCAGCTGGATTGGGACCACAGGGGCCAGTATGCTAATGATCCGCCCGGTTATTAAAATGAATTCCTGGAGAAAGAGGCGGCGCCATATTGTGATATTTTTTATTTTTATGGTTTCCAATATGGGCGGCTGTTTAACTCCCATCGGGGATCCGCCGCTTCTTATGGGGTTTATGAGAGGGGTTCCGTTTTTCTGGAGCCTGCATCTTCTGCCGCTTTTGCTTTTTAATATGGCGGTATTGCTGCTTCTGTTTTATAAGATTGATATGCGGGCATACCGGGCGGATATTGCGTCCGGCCTGAAACCGGATATCAGCCGGCCCGGCACGGAGCTTAAGCTGAAGGGAGCCCACAATCTGATTTTTATTGTGATGATTGTGGCAGCCGTGATTTTAAGCGGAACTCTCCCTTCTTTTCCCGCATTTCAGGATGCAGAAGGAAATGTGATGGGTATCCGTATTTTTGGCGAGGTGGTTCTGGGTTATCCGTCTCTCATTGAGATTGGGATTATCCTCCTGGCTGCATTTTTGTCCTTTAAGACTACGGATGTGTCCATTCGCCGGGAAAACCACTTTACCTGGGGCGCTATCCGGGAGGTTGCTGTCTTATTTATCGGAATTTTCATTACCATGCAGCCGGCCCTCATGCTTCTGAAGGCCAACGGAGCAAGACTTGGAATTACAGAGCCCTTCCAGATGTTCTGGACTACGGGTGTCCTCTCCAGTTTTCTTGATAATACGCCTACCTACCTGGTATTTTTAACCACAGCAGGAGCTTTGGGACTGGGAGAGGGAATGGCCACCTCTCTGGGAGTGGTTCCCGTGAAGATGCTTCTGGCGATTTCCGCGGGGGCTGTGTTTATGGGGGCTAATACATATATTGGAAATGCACCTAATTTCATGGTGAAGTCCATAGCAGATGAAAACGGTATCCGGATGCCTTCATTTTTTGGTTATCTTTTGTGGTCCCTGGTGATTCTGTTTCCTGTATTTATACTGGATACACTGGTGTTCT
>CANRXD010000017.1 GCA_947643685.1 uncultured Clostridium sp.
ACTCGGAAGCACCAGTCATCACTGCGCTTTTTCTTAATGGCGAGGAAATCAGATGATGATGGCAGCCGCGGAGCGCCACGATCTGGCGCTGTTTGAAAAATTAAACGGTATGGAGTGCTGTGAATGCGGTTCCTGTACCTTTATCTGTCCGGCTCACAGACCCCTTACACAGGCGTTTAAAGAAATGCGTAAGGCTGTGATGGCAGCAAGAAGAAAGAAAGCGTAGGAGGTGTAACAAATGAGTAAATTATTGAACGTGTCATCTTCACCTCATGTACGTAACGGCGTCTCCACAAAGAACCTCATGTACGATGTGGCCATCGCCATGCTCCCTGCGACCATCTGGGGTGTGATGCAGTTTGGGATATATTCCCTGGTAGTAGTAGCAGCAACGGTTCTTTCCTGTGTGTTAAGCGAATACGCCTTTGAGACACTGATGCATAAACCGGTGACCATCAGCGACGGCAGCGCCGTTGTCACCGGAATGATCCTGGGTCTTAATATGCCTCCGACCATTCCTCTTTGGATGCCGGTTCTTGGCGGTGTCTTTGCCATCATCGTTGTAAAGCAGCTTTACGGCGGTCTTGGCCAGAACTGGATGAACCCGGCTCTGGCGGCAAGATGTTTCCTGTTAATTTCTTTCGCAGGCTCTATGACCAGGTTCACGGATCCCGTGACCGATGCCATTGCAGGTGCAACTCCCCTTGCCACCATCAAAGCAGGCGGTACCTATGATGTGGCTTCCATGTTTATCGGTAAAATACCCGGAACTATCGGTGAGGTTTCTGTTATCGCCCTGTTAATCGGCGCTTTTTACCTCCTGTACAAGAAAGTAATTACGATCCGCATCCCGGGTACCTATATTCTTACTTTTGCGATTTTTGCATTTATCTTCGGCCAGCACAATTTAAGCTATGTTCTGGCAGAGGTTTGCGGCGGCGGTCTGATCTTTGGTGCCTTCTTTATGGCGACCGACTATGTGACCAGTCCCATTACCCCCAGGGGACAGATCGTTTTCGGCGTATGTCTCGGTATCCTTACGGGACTGTTCCGTCTCTTTGGCGGCAGCGCAGAGGGGGTATCTTATGCGATTATCTTCTGTAATATGCTGGTTCCGTTAATCGAGAAGTACACGCTTCCGACAGCATTTGGAAAAGGGGGTAAGAAAAATGGCGGCAAGTAAGTCTGGTTTCATGAAGGATGCCCTGATCCTGTTTGTGATTACCCTGGTTTCCGGTATCTGCCTGGGCTTTGTCTATGATGTGACAAAGGGTCCGATCGAACAGGCAACGATCGCGGCCAACAACAAAACCTACCGCGAGGTTTTATCTGCAGCGGAGTCCTTTGAGACGGCAGCGGGTTCTGAGGAGACCATTGAAACAACGGCAGAAGAGTTTAACACCCTGGGCTATGGCAGCGTTGCCATCGAATCCGTCCTTGAGGGAAAGGACGCAAGCGGAACGGTGGTGGGCTATGTGATCAACTCCCTGTCCAAAAACAGCTACGGCGGGGCTGTGAAGCTTTCCATCGGTTTTGATATGGATGGAACCATCACCGGCGTAGGAATCCGTGAGATAAGCGATACTCCGGGCCTTGGCTTAAAGGCAAAGGAACCGGCTTACAGGGATCAGTTCATTGGTAAAAACGCAGATGTCCTGACCGTGACGAAGAGCGGCCAGGCAGCGGATAATGAGATCAACGCCATCAGCGGCGCTACCATTACCTCCAATGCAACCACAAATGCAGTCAATGCAGCTCTTTATTATCTGCATAATTATATGAATTAGGAGGTGGGTGTAAATGAATAAATGTACAGAACGTCTTTATAACGGTATTATCAAAGAGAATCCTACCTTCATCCTGATGCTTGGTATGTGTCCGACGCTTGCAACGACCACATCCGCAGTCAACGGTCTTGGCATGGGACTCTCCACAACTGCCGTGCTGATGTTTTCCAACCTGATTATCTCCGCGCTCCGTAAGATCATTCCGGACCGCGTGCGTATCCCGGCTTTCATTGTTATTGTGGCCAGCCTGGTAACAATCGTACAGCTTTTAATGCAGGGCTATGTGCCGTCCCTGTACGCATCTCTTGGTATTTATATTCCGCTTATCGTTGTAAACTGCATTATTCTTGGCCGCGCCGAGTCTTATGCAGCGAAAAACGGTCCGGTGGAATCGTTCTTTGACGGCGTCGGCATGGGACTTGGTTTTACCCTGGCTCTGACAGTGATTGGAATGTGCCGTGAATTCTTTGGCGCGGGCGCTGTATTCGGACATGAAATTATCCCGGAAGCATACCATATTTCCATTCTGGTTCTGGCTCCTGGCGCTCTTTTTACTCTGGCCATGCTGTCTGCCATTCAGAATAAGTTAAGACTTCCCAGCGCCACCAACGGCGACGCGCCAAAGTCCGGCCTGGCCTGCGGCGGAGACTGCTTAAACTGTACAGGATGTGCAGGCATGATGAACCATGCGGTGCTGGCTGAGAAGAAGGCTGCTGAGGCAGTGGCTGCAGCTGCGGCAAAGAAGGCAGCGGCGGAAAAGGCTCTGGCGGCAAAGAAGGCAGCAGAAGCAGCAAAAGCTGCTGAAACACAGAACGAAGCAGAAGAGAAGTAAGGAGGAAATGGAGAAATGAAAGAATTATTATTAATTGCCATCGGCTCTGCCCTGGTAAATAACGTAGTTTTAAGCCAGTTCCTCGGACTCTGCCCGTTCCTTGGGGTATCCAAGAAAACAGAGACGGCTGCTGGTATGGGCGCCGCGGTTATTTTTGTTATCGTAATTGCGACTGCCTGCACAAGCCTGGTCTATGATTTTGTACTGACACCTTTAAATATCCAGTACCTTCAGACCATTGTATTCATTCTGGTAATTGCTGCCCTGGTACAGTTTGTTGAGATGTTCTTAAAGAAAAACATGGTAAGCCTTTACCAGGCCCTGGGCGTATATCTGCCGCTTAT
Source organism: uncultured Clostridium sp. (assembly GCA_947643685.1). Lineage (GTDB taxonomy): Bacteria > Bacillota > Clostridia > Lachnospirales > Lachnospiraceae > CANRXD01. The sequence goes on from CANRXD010000017.1 coordinate 2,964, forward strand.
CACTACCAACTGTGCTGTTCTCGGTGTTGCATTGACCAACGTACAGGAGGGCTACAATTTCATTCAGAGCGTTGTCAACGGTATCGGTATCTCCGTCGGATTTACGATTGCCATTATCCTGCTTGCAGGTATCCGTGAGAAGATCGAGCACAACGATGTGCCCCATTCTTTTCAGGGGTCTCCCATTGTATTGATCACAGCAAGCCTGATGTCAATCGCATTCTTCGGATTTTCCGGACTCATTTAAGGGAGGATTCGAAGAATGAATATGACTGGAATCTTAATCGCGGCAGTTGTAGTTGGTGCCGTTGGTATTATCATCGGCGTGCTCTTAGGCGTTGCCAGCGAAAAATTTAAAGTAGAAGTGGATGAGAGAGAAGTCCTTGTGAGAGCGGAGCTTCCCGGAAACAACTGCGGCGGCTGCGGATATGCCGGCTGTGATGCCCTGGCAAAAGCGATTGTCGAGGGAAAGGCTGCGGTAAATCAGTGTCCCGTGGGCGGGAGCGCCGTCGGCGATAAGATTGCTTCCATCATGGGAGTAGAGGCCGGAGGCACGGAGAAAAGGGTAGCCTTTGTAAAATGTAAGGGCACCTGCGACAAGGCAAATGTCCAGTACAACTATTACGGAATTGACGACTGTGTAAAAATTGCCGCAGCTGTCCCCGGCGCAGGTGACAAGTCCTGTTCCTATGGCTGTCTCGGCTCAGGAAGCTGTGTAAAGGCATGTCAGTTTGATGCGATCCATGTTGTGGATGGGGTTGCCGTTGTGGATAAGGAAAAGTGTGTGGCCTGCGGCCAGTGTGTGGCTGTCTGCCCCCGCGGCCTGATTGAACTGGTTCCCTATAAGGCAGAGCACCTTGTTCAGTGTAATTCCCATGACAAGGGACCGGCAGTGAAGAAGAACTGCGACGCCGGATGCATCGGATGTACCCTCTGCACCAAGCAGTGCGAGTTTGATGCCATCCATATGGACAATAACCTGGCTGTGATTGATTATGAGAAGTGTACCAACTGCGGAAAGTGCGCCGCCAAGTGTCCGGCTAAGGTTATCAAGTAAGCCTGGATAATAGAGAAGTTTGTATAACGAAAAGTATGTATAGCAAAAAAGGTACTGTCTGATTGTCGATTGTGACAACAGAACAGTACCTTTTGCAGTTGGAACCGCGAGTCCGGGAAGCAGCGGGCGGACGGCTCCCGGATCAGGGTATGGTCGGGCGGGATCCAGCGTTCCGACGTTTTGAGTGCTGATTATCCGGCTTTTAGGGTCTGAAATGCGAAAGGAACTGAGCGTGGAGGAAGCAGAGCTTCTTGAACTGACCGATTACACGCTGAACAAGCTCGTCGCTATGTCCGATGGGGACTATGCAAAGCTGGAGCTGTAACCTGATTTTGATGTAATGGGCTAATTTCCAATCGTCGGAAAAATATTTCGCCAACCATCGGAAAAATGTTGTAAAATCCATCCTTGCGGCGTATAATAAAAACAGCATGAATGGAAACGAGGTGTTCCCAATGAAAAACTACAGGAAAAGAATTGCCGACGATATTCTGATACGGAAGTTGGAAGGAAAAGGTGCGGTACTGATCGAGGGGCCTAAGTGGTGTGGCAAGACAACTACTGCTGAGCAGCTTGCCGCAAGTATTTTGTATATGGATGACCCAGAAAAGAAAGAACAGAACATCGCCATGTCTGAACTGAATCCCAAGCGATTGTTAAAAGGCGCTGCGCCGAGACTGATTGATGAATGGCAGCTTGCGCCAAAGCTCTGGGATGCAATCCGTTTTGAGGTTGATCATCGCGGAGAGTTAGGGCAGTTTATACTCACCGGTTCCGCTGTTCCCGCTGATACCAAGGAAATCACCCATTCCGGTACAGGGCGTTTCACTTGGCTGACAATGAGACCCATGAGTTTGTATGAATCGGGAGATTCAACTGGCGAAGTCAGTCTGAAAGACCTGTTTGCCGGTGCAGCGGAAATTGAAGGAGACTCTAATCTAAGCATTGACCGTCTGGCGTTTCTTGTGTGCCGGGGAGGATGGCCGCAAGCGGTGGATATGCGTGATGAAATCGCTTTGGATCAGGCGATGGATTACTATGACGCCGTTGTCCATTCCGATATTAACCGGGCAGACAATGTACAGAAGAATCCCGAACGGGTAAAACGCCTTATGCGTTCCTATGCAAGAAATCAGGGCGGGCAAGTTCCCAATACTGTGCTTGCACAGGATATAGCCGCAAACGATGAAACACCGATCAGCGAAGAAACTGTTGCGTCGTATGTCAATGCGCTCCGCAAAATCTTTGTTGCAGAGGATATGCCGGCATGGAATCCGAATCTGCGGTCAAAAACAGCGATTCGCTCGTCTGACACCCGTTATTACATCGACCCGTCTATCGCTGCTGCCGCTCTGGGTATTGGTCCGGATGATTTGATCAATGATTTGAAGACGTTCGGGTTCCTCTTTGAAACGCTCTGCATCAGAGACCTTCGTGTTTTTGCGGACGCTCTGAACGGAGAGGTTTACCACTACCGGGACAAAGGCGGACAGGAATGTGATGCGGTTATCCACTTGAGAAACGGAAAATACGGTCTTGTTGAAATCAAGCTTGGAGGCGACAGGCTCATTGAGGAAGGAGCCCAAAGTTTGAAATCAATGGAAGCTAAAATTGATACCGATAAGATGAACGCCCCGTCGTTCCTCATGGTTCTGACGGGAACCGGTGACTGGGCATATCGTCGGCAGGATGGCGTGTATGTGATTCCTATCGGCTGCTTAAAAAACTGATAAATTAGTGGAAGGTTTATTTTCGACTGAAACGTTGACTTAATCCTATATAAAACGCTTCTCTGTGCAACTGTTTTGTAAAAAATATTTGCATAGGAGGCGGATTATTATGAATCTAACTGGTGGGGAACAGCCAGGATATTTTTATGGATACTTTCGCACGGATTATTTCATTTGGAGATTTTTATAAAAAGAACAAGGCTGATGAGATTGTCCGTAAAGAAGTTTCTGACAGCATTATGAGACGAAGCTATACGGCTGCTGTCGGATAAGATGGGATTCCGTTTCTTTGAACTTTCTAAGCTTCCGGCAGATGTGAATGAGGATAATATGCTTTTGCTGTGGCTTTCACTGTTTTAGGCGGAAACGGAAGAGGAATTAGAGAAAATTAAAGAGATGGAGGTGCCGGTTATGAGTCAGGGAATTAATGCTTATTATACGATTACTGCTTCGTCAGAATTCCGCGAGAAGGAACGGCTCCGTGTAAAAACAAGGCATGACGAGGCACAGACATAAATTATACAATATGCGTTTTTGGACGAGGAAAATGATTTAGTTTTAAGTATTCTTGCAAAACCTAATGTATGATATAGAATATATTATCATAATTTTTTGTATGGTCAAGAGATCATATGTTATTGTTCACGGGTAATGTCATTAACTTGAAGACAGATTCCTTTTTTAGCAGGAATCCCTTTTTTATTTATAGGGAATTTCAGAAATCATTCACGACATAATCAATATTATAAGAAGCGATTATTTGAAAAACTTACATATACACTTACTCTAGCATATACTGGAAATATTTTCAAGTGCTTTCAAGTGCATTTTTATGGCCTTTTATGGCTTTGTAAATAATACGTAACGGTTCATAACAGTCCAGACAGCCTCTGAACTGCTACTTCTTTACACCATAAAAAGTCCTCACTTGACATAATATTGATTATATGCAGGAGCCTGTTTGTACACTTACATAATTTGAGGATTGCGGGAGCACAAAGTGCGGAGTAATCCGGTATCAAAGGGGCCAGAAAGCCTTTTGCTCCTGACATCATCATAATTGATTCCCGAGCCGGACCGGGCTGCATCCCGGAAGGGTGAGTGCTTTGAGGACTGAAAGGAGGGGTGATGAAAAGAGGGGTGATGAAAAGAGGGAATGGATTTCGGATCCCGGCGGGAACAGAGAAAGGTAGGAAACAGGAATGAGAATGAAAAAGAAGAATACGTGGGTAAAACGCCTGACAGCCGTGATGCTCGGCATCGGGATGGTTCTTACCCCAGCAGCAAGTTCGGGCATAACGTATGCGGATGTGCAGGAAACGGTTGGAGCTGCCACGGACAGCGTGACAGGCGCCTTAAGAGCAGCGTCACCGGCACAGGTAAACATAAGTACTGGTTCAAATGCCAACAGCATTACACTGGACCCAACTTCTATGACTGTGAAGGTCGGTGAAGGGAAAACAATTAATGTGACGGGAGCGGTTACCGCCACAAGTTCAGATGCCTATGGAATTGCGTGGTCTTCCAGTGATACAAACGTAGCATCCGTGCAAGATGGTGTGGTCACAGGTGAATCTGCCGGAACGGCAACGATCACTGCGACTTTAACTGTGGGAACGAGCACTGTGCAGGGAAAATGTGAGGTCACAGTCAAAGCTGCCGAAACATCAGATGCGGAGTATTCACTTGCGCTGATTAGCGCTGATTCGCTTGAGCTCAAGGTTAGTGAGACGGGAACGATTAAATTTGAGGCCAAGGCAACCCCCTCAAATGCCCAAATGACACCGATTCTCAATGATGACTATAAGAAGGATATTATCGAAGCAAAGCTCCAAGGTAGCACCGTTAATATTACAGCCTTGAAAGCTGGCAATACAGCAGTGACAATCACTTTGAAGGAAGATAATTCAAAAACAGTGACATGTAACATTACGGTTACAGATGATACGACTTCCGAGCTCCTTCCTCTGAGCGCCACTGACATGGAATTAGTGGAAGGAACCACTGGAAAGATCGTGACGAATCCTGCACTTTCCGCAGATGTTAAGGTAAGCTACAAGTCTTCTGACGAGACAGTAGCGACAGTCGCGGACGGTACCGTTACGGCGGTCAAGGCCGGAACAGCCACGATCACCATCAAAGCGGATGGCTATGAGGAAGCGACCTGTAAGGTAACGGTTACTGCGAAGCAGCAGCCGGAGCCAGAGCTTAAGGCACTGAAAGCCCTGGATATGACCTTAGAGGAAGAGGCTGCGAAAAAGATCGAGACAGATCCCGTACTTCCCGAAGGTGTTACTGTCAGATACGAGTCCTCAGACAAGGCAGTAGCATCAGTCGATGCCTACGGTACCGTTACGTCGGTTAAAGCCGGCGAAGCTACGATTACTGTCACAGCAGAAGGCTATGTGCCTGCAAAGTGTAAGGTGACCGTAATCGCAAAGGCAGCAGGAGAAATAACGACAGGAACCAACGTAGAAGTCTCCGTCAGTGCAGATGAAGTAACAATCACCGGTGAGGGCGCGGATCAGGTTACGGCTGAACACAAGGAGGCTGCAATCGCTAAGATTGTAGAGGATTTCAGCGCCAATACGAATGCAAAGGCAAATGAGAGTGACCTTAAAAATGCCGTACAGGTTGAACTTGCAGAGGACGAAAAGGCGGTTGTTCAGCTGAACAGCGAGCTTAAGGATGTGGAGTTCAAGGCCGAGGTGAAGGATAATGGGGACGTTGTCCTGATTCCGACTAAGCTTACATTCAATGTGGACGTGACTCTGGAAATCGTCAAAGACGGTGTAGGACGGGGCAAGCAGAAAGTTGACAACAAGGATATCACAGGAATGATCACCTTCTATCTGCCGCTTCCGAGTACAATCACCGGAAACCGCTGCCGCGTAACCCATGGCAGTGATGTGTTTACGAATCAGACAATTCTTAACCGGGGAACGAAGGATGCACGTGTTCGGGTAAGAGCAGGCCATTTCAGCGAATTTGTCGTAGACAGCTTCGAGGACGTTAAGGAATCCAGCTCCTCCTCTGACAGTGACAGTGAGAGCGGACAGGGCTCATCCTCCGGTGGAACATCCAAAACAAATTCCTCCGGCCAGTGGGTACAGGGCGCAGGCGGCTGGTGGTACCAGAACGCCGACGGCACATATCCGGCAAGCACCTGGGTACAGCTTGTATGGAACGGAATCAGCCAGTGGTATCGTTTCAACGAGCAGGGCTACATGGTATCCGGCTGGTTTACGGATGCTGACGGAAACCGCTATTTCCTGCATAATCAGATGGACGGAACACAGGGCTATATGTATACCGGATGGCATCAGATCGACGGTATCTGGTATTACTTCCGCGAAAACGTGGGCGGCCCTCAGGGCTCTCTGCTGGTAAATGGAACAACTCCGGAGGGCGGTATTATAGTGGCGGGTATGTCCGGAATCTGAAAAAGCAGGGGGATCAGTATCGTGCAACTGTAATCGGTACGCGAACGTATCGCGTTACCATCACGCTGAAAGGAGCGCATGTCAGCAGCATGCGGTGTACATGCCCCTATGCGGAGGATGGCTCAAAGTGTAAGCATATGGCGGCTGTCTTATATAAAATCGAAAAGGAATATGGCGATGCGCTTGAGAAAGAAGCCGCAGACGGGTCTGACAGCGCAGAGCTGTCAGATGTCGTGGTGACCGTGGAAGATGATGCCTTTCCGGAAAATTACACTTATTTTGACAGTAAAGCGATGAAAGAGGAAATGGACTGTAAGGTTTCCATGTGGCGGTCAGCTGTAAAGCTGGCGCGTGCGGGAAAGGTCGTCATGGACTCTGTCAGCACCGGATATGAAAATGATTATTTTACCGGAGAAAGGGAAATGAGGGGCACGATTCTGGGCCATGCCGACAGTGGACAGGCCAGGGCCGCCGTTCAGATTTCCTTTAACCGGAAGCATATTATTAAGGGGCAATGTGAAGTCCGTGGATGCAAGAGCACCTACGATGCCAATATGTATTATGGAAGAAGTGAGTTCTGTGTTCACCAGTGGGCGCTTTTTTTTCACCTTAAGGAATACTTGAAGCAGAATCCGCTGGGAGATGCGACGGACTGGTCCAGTTCACAGTTTTTAAACCAGTGCCGGACTGTCAGGCCGATGTCTGCGTCTTCCCGCTCTTTGATGATATCTGCGGAAAAGTTTGAGCTGGAGCCGCGGCTTCAGATAGAACCGTATGAATGGAGTCTGTCATTTCGAATTGGCGGTACAAAAAAATATGTGGTAAAGAATCTTACCAGTCTTGTGTCCTGTTCGGAAAAGAAAGAAGTCATGACTTTTGGAAGCGCAACCGTGTGGAATATGTCTCCGGAAAATTTTTCGGAACAGGGACAGAAGTATCTGAATTTCATCCGGGAAATTGTGAGCGGAGAGCGGATGCGGGCGCTTCGGTTTTCGCGGGACTATTATGATTTTCAGGAGAACTATGTGGAAGTCAAGGGTTCCATTCCTCTTTTTGGAAGGGCGTTAGATGATTTCTTTGAACTTCATCGGCCGGCGGCGCTGGAATATCTGGATAAAAGCGGTTCGGAAAAGAAAACAGGTTCTCTGATTCTGGAGGATAAGCTCCCTGTGCTGAGTCTGACCATTGAGCGGACCGAAGACGACAGGGGATTTTTTCAGGGAATCCGTATTTCCGGAAAGCTGCCGGAGATTATCCGCGGGCAGAAAGCGTTTTATTATATTGATGACGGCCTCCTCTGCCGCATGGATTCCGAACATGCCAGGCAGATGGATCCGCTGCTTCAGCAGGAAACAAACGGCGCTTTAAATCTTCTGATAGGCCGGAACCGGCTGAGGGATTTTTATTATACCGCGCTCCCGTGGCTTCGTGAGCATGCCGAGATTATTGAGAAGGACGGGGAGGAAATCCGTTCTTATCTTCCGCCGGAGGCAAAGCTGGTATTTTATCTGGACTCGGAGAATTCCGACATAAGCTGCCGTGCGGAAGCCATGTACGGCGACCGGCACGTGTCGGTCATGGATACCGCCAGACCTGACTTTTCTTCCCATCTGTTTGCGGGAGACTTCCCAAGAGATACGGAAAAGGAGACCGATGCGGCCAGACTTGTTCTGGAGTTTTTTCCGCATATCAGTAAGGAGCCTGCCGTATGCTGCTGTGACGGCGACGAGCAGGAGATTTACCGGGTTCTGGATGAGGGAATTGACGAACTGGCCCTGTTCGGCGAGGTGCAGGCAACGGACCGGTTCCGGCGTCTGAATCTCAGGCGGGCGCCGAAGCTTTCGGTCGGCGTGTCCATCGAAAGCCAGCTGTTGAATCTGTCCATCGTTTCCGAAGACATTCCACAGGAGGAGCTTCTTGGGGTTCTGGACAGCTACCGGAAAAAGAAAAAGTTTTATCGAATGAAGAACGGCGGCTTTTTAAAGCTGGAAGGTGAGAGCATTGAGCTTTTGGAGCAGCTTATGACATCGCTCAGGCTTTCTCCGAAGGAATTTACCTCGGGAAAAATGCATGTTCCCGTTTATCGGGCGCTTTATCTTGAGAAAATGCTGGAGAAGAATGAGTCCCTTTATGTGAAGCGTGACCGTCATTTTAAATCTCTGGTAAAGGACTTTAAGACTATTGAGGACTCTGACCACGAGGTTCCGGAGGAGCTTCAGAGTGTGCTCCGCCCCTATCAGGTTACCGGCTATCAATGGTTAAAGACTCTGGATGCCTATGGTTTTGGCGGGATTCTGGCAGATGAAATGGGCCTTGGAAAGACACTTCAGGTAATTACGGTCCTGCTCTCAGAAAAGGAGAGGCTTGGGGAAAATCCGGCCCTCATTGTCGCTCCGGCCTCTCTCGTTTACAACTGGGCCGATGAGCTTAAGCGCTTTGCTCCCCGGCTTCAAGTCT
>CANRXD010000018.1 GCA_947643685.1 uncultured Clostridium sp.
ACATACTCCTCAGTTCCAACCCGAATCCTGTCAGCTTCCCGATTTCCATGGTCCAGATTGTAGTACACATAGGCCATTCCCTCGGAATCCGTAACCGCCGAACCAATGATCCTCTGCCCGTCAATAAGATCCACTCTCTGGTTTTTTGCCGCCTCCTGGTTTTCATTTGTCACCTGAACCGCATAACGGCTTGTGGGAAACAGCTTCCAGGTCTCCATATAAGAATACCAGTCGTTGTGGTTCAGCACATCCTTAAAATAATCAAAATCAGCGTTGTCCTTCCACTCTCCGGCAGTCAGCGTTCCGGACTGAGGCTGGGTTTCCTGGCGTACCGTTGGCAGACAGGCCGCATTTTCACCGGGGCTTCTGTCAGCCGCCTCCGCCTCCGCGTAAGAAAAGACTTCTGCACCCGTTCTTCCTCCTTCGCTCCCCATACTGTCAGGCACTGCCGCGGCTTCTGTGTGGAAATAAGTCTCCGCACCCGGTCTTCCTCCTTCGCTCCCCGCACCGTCAGCTCCTGCCGCGACTGCCACAGTTTCCGAGGATTTGCCGTCTGCGATTACGGCAGATACCTCATCCTTTGTCCCACAGCCGCCGGTCACAGCCGCCATCATACATACAGCCAGTAAAACTCCTGCAAATCTCCTCCCCTGCTTCATAAAGTTCCTCCTTCCCAAGCCTTCATTTGTAAGACACTGGTACCACTCACTTTAAAGAGCCATACATTTCACCAATCTGCTTTTCCGATAGCACAAAGGAAAAATGTCAACACATCTCTGTAAATTAACCATATCAAAAAGCAAGAGAATCCGCAACGACCTTCATAAAACTGTCAGAAAATTTAAGAATTCCAGGTTACAGTTCGCAGGGCGCAGAAAACCGGACAAAACAGACGTCAAGCTTGCTTGTAAGTCTGGTTTTATCCGGTTTTCTGCATCGGGCGGACGCCCGATGCTTCTTGGCCGTCTTAAGACGGCCAAGAAGACGCCCCCATAAATAGCAACAACACCCCCCGCTCAGCACCCTTCCGCCGCCATCTTTTCAATCAGGTCCCAGATCTCCTCCCGTCCCTGCTTCGTGGTTGCAGAGAATGGAATAATCACATCCTCTTTTTCCATCCCCAGCCCGGTTCGTATGAGTTTCACCTGCTTTGCAATCTGACTGCGGTTTATTTTATCCAGCTTGGTGGCAATAATCACCGGACGGAATCCATTGTAGACCACCCAGTCATACATGGTCTTGTCGTTTCCCGACGGTTCATGGCGGATATCCACCAGAAGAAAAACACATTTTAACATCTTTGAGCCGTGGAGATAATTCTCAATCATTTTTCCCCACTTTTCCTTTTCTGACTGGGACACCTTTGCATAGCCGTACCCCGGAAGATCCACATAGTAGAGGCTGTGATTGACATTATAGAAATTGATTGTCTGGGTCTTTCCCGGCTGGCCCGAAGTTCTTGCCAGCGACTTCCGGTTCATCAGCGCATTGATTAAGGATGACTTCCCCACATTTGACTTTCCGGCAAATGCAAATTCCGGCAGTACGTTATCCGGAAGTTTACTGGTCACACCGCAGACCGTTTCCAGCTCCACCTGTTTAATAATCATGTATTTCCTCCATTTACAAAAGCCTCCCGGACCACATCATCCATGGTCTTTACATAGACAATTTCCAGTCCCCTGGTGATCTCTTTCGAGAGTTCATCCACATCCGGCCTGTTCTTCACTGGAATCAGTACCTTTTTCATATGGGCCATCTTCGCCGCCAGAGTCTTTTCCTTCAGCCCTCCGATGGGAAGCACCCGGCCGCGAAGTGTCAGCTCCCCGGTCATGGCAACGCTTGCCAGAACCTTCCTTCCGGTCACCGCCGACAGCATGGCTGTTGCCATGGTAATTCCGGCGGAAGGGCCATCCTTCGGCACAGCCCCCTCCGGAATATGAAGGTGGATGTCATGGGTCTCAAAATAATCCTTTTCGATTTCATTGGCCTCGCTGACAGAACGCACATAAGTCAGGGCAATCTGGGCCGATTCCTTCATCACATCCCCCATCTGTCCCGTCATCTGAAGCTTTCCGGTTCCCGGCATCACATTGACCTCAATCTGTAAGGTATCGCCGCCCACGCTGGTCCAGGCCAGGCCGCGGACAATCCCCACTTCATCCTCCTCATTGGCATCCTCAAAAGTGATTTTTTCCTTTCCCAGATACTTTTCCAGGCTGTTTTCTGTCACGCGGATGGAAGTCTTCTCCTTTTCCAGAAACTCCCTGGCCGCTTTGCGGCAGATTTCACCGATCCGCCTCTCTAAATTTCTCACGCCGGCCTCTCTGGTATAATTATGAATGATCTTTTCCAGAGCACGGTCACTGATCACCAGTTTCTCTTTATCCAGCCCGTTTCTTTCCAGCTGCTTTGCCACAAGATAGTTTTTCGCAATATGGAACTTTTCATTCTCCGTATAGCTGGAAACCTCAATGACCTCCATACGGTCCAGAAGGGGACCGGGAATCGTCTGCGTGGTATTTGCTGTGGCAATGAACAGCACGCCCGACAGATCCAGCGGAATCTCCACATAGTGATCACGGAACTTCACATTCTGTTCTCCGTCAAGCACCTCCAAAAGCGCAGAAGACACATCTCCCTTATAATCACTGGACACCTTATCGATCTCGTCCAGAAGCATTAACGGGTTGGAAACTCCTGCCTGCCGCATGGCCTCCGCAATCCGGCCCGGCATGGAGCCCACATAAGTTTTTCTGTGGCCGCGGATTTCCGCCTCGTCGCGGACACCGCCCAGGCTGATACGGACATACTTTTTATTTAAAGCCCTCGCCACAGAGCGGGCAATGGATGTTTTCCCCGTTCCGGGCGGGCCAACCAGACAGAGAATGGGACTTGTCCCCTTTTTCGTAAGAATCCGCACTGCCAGGTATTCCAGAACACGTTCCTTCACCTTCTCAAGGCCATAATGATCCTCTTCAAGCACATCCTTCGCGTGGCCGATATCCTGATTATCCCTGGATGCCTTTTTCCATGGTAGCTCCAGTACGGTCTCAATATAGGTACGCAGTACATTGGCCTCCTGACTGCCGCCAGGCATGGCCTTAAAACGCATGATTTCTTTTTTTATTTTTTCTTTAGACTCTTTATCAGCATTCAGCTTTTCCAGCTGCTCCAAATATCTGTCAGCATCAGAGCCGGAATATTCTTCTCCCAGCTCTCCCTGTATCACCTTAAGCTCTTCTCTCAGAACATAATCTCTCTGGTTTTTGTCGATCCCTGCCCTTACCTTACTCTGGTAATCCTTCTTGATCTTAAGGATCTCGATTTCCCTCATCAGGTAGTAAACCACCCGGTCATAGAGGTGGCTCACATATTCGCACTCCAAAAGCTCCTGCTTCACAGTGTAATCCCAGGGAAACTGCCCCGCTGTCTGTACCAGAAGATCATTCAGATCTGTAATGGCCATCAGGCCGCCCATGAAATCCTTGACCGTCTTTGGATTCAGGTTTCCGAATTCCTCCAGCTTGTCCTTCACAATCCGGGCCATGGCTTCCTTCACCGTGTCGCTTAAAGGCTCCTCCTTCATGGGCGCTTCTTCAATCTCCGCCAGCAAATGAGGTCCGTCCTCCATGAGGGTTACAAGCTCTGCCCGTTTTAAGCCCTCCACCATAACGCGGATAACGCCCCCCGGCATTTTCACAAGCTGTTTTATTCTGGCAATGGTGCCGATCTGATAAAGAGCCTCCGCTGCCGGCTCCTCCGTCTCCGGGCTCCTCTGGGTCACCAGAAATACATTCTGCTCCCCAACCATTGCATACTCCACAGCACTGACGGATTTCTCCCTGCTGATATCAAAATGCTGAATCATCTCCGGAAGAACAGTCAGACCTCTGAGTGCAATGGCAGGAAGCGTTATAATCTTTTCTTCCATGAATCTTCTCCTCTGTGCTGTATAAAACGAGCTGCTGTAAAACCATTCGCTTTGCAGCAGCCCGCGTTCCTCAGGCGATCTCGCCCTTACTATCTTTCTTTGCCCTTCCGGCCAGGGCTTTTCTTGGAACTGTCACGTCCCTGTAAACAATTTCCGGCTTTTCTTTTCCTTCCACTGCTTCCCTGGTCACGGTACAGATTCCCACACTGGAATCCGATGGGATCTCGTACATCATATCCATCATGACTGACTCCATAATGGCCCTTAAGCCTCTGGCCCCTGTCTTTCTCTCCACTGCCATATGGGCAATGGAATGAACGGCATCCGGAGTAAACTCCAGCTTCACATCATCCAGTTCAAACAGCTTCTGGTACTGTTTTGTAATGGCGTTCTTAGGCTCCGTAAGAATCTTTACCAGAGCCGACTCATCCAGAAGTTCCAGAGAAACCATCACCGGAACACGCCCGACAAACTCCGGAATCAGACCAAATTTCGTCAGATCCTGGGGCATCACCTGCTTTAACAGAACCGTCAGATCCGAATGGTTTTTATCCACAATCTTGGCGCCGAAGCCGATGGATCCTGCTTCCATTCTGGATTCCACAATCTTTTCCAGACCATCGAAAGCTCCGCCGCAGATAAAGAGAATATTGGTCGTATCGATCTGAATCAGTTCCTGCTGGGGATGCTTTCTGCCTCCCTGAGGCGGAACGCTGGCGATGGTACCTTCCAGGATCTTGAGGAGCGCCTGCTGAACACCCTCGCCGGATACGTCTCTGGTGATAGATACATTTTCGGATTTCTTTGTAATCTTGTCAATTTCGTCAATGTAGACAATGCCATATTCGGCGCGGCTCACATCGTTATCAGCAGCCTGAATGAGCTTCAGCAGAATATTCTCCACATCCTCACCCACATATCCGGCTTCCGTAAGAGTGGTAGCGTCCGCAATGGCAAAAGGTACATTCAATAATTTTGCAAGAGTCTGAGCCAGATAGGTCTTACCGGAACCGGTGGGACCTAACATTAATATATTACTTTTCTGGAGCTCAATGTCAGACTCTTTTTTCGATGTAATTCTTTTATAATGATTATAAACTGCCACAGACAGAACCTTCTTGGCTTCCTCCTGTCCAATGACATATTCATCCAGGAATTCCTTGATTTCCCTGGGTTTCAGTAAATTGATACCGGTAAAATCAGGTGCTGTATCTTCTTCCGGTCCCAGCTCCTCCTCCAAAATTTCACTGCACAATTCGATGCATTCATCACAGATATATACATTCCCTGAGCCTGCAATCATTTTTCTGACCTGCTCCTGGCTTTTTCCGCAGAAGGAACATCTGATTTTATCCTCGGGTCTCACTGGCATGCTTACACCTCAATTCTTTCTTTGAGCACTCTCTTTCTGCTGCGCGGCCGTGTCCGCAAATCGTCCGGATAATCCTTTAGTGTCCGGTAATCACACGGTCAATGAGGCCATATTCCACGGCTTCCTGCGCGGACATGTAGTTGTCCCGCTCCGTATCCTGTTCAATGATCTCAATGGGCTTTCCTGTATTGGCTGCCAGAATTTCATTGAGTTTTTTCTTTGTTCTTAAAATATGCTCTGCCACAATTCGGATTTCTGTGGCCTGGCCCTGTGCGCCTCCGGAGGGCTGATGAATCATAATCTCCGCATTGGGAAGAGCAAAACGCTTTCCCTTTGTTCCGCCGGAAAGAAGGAATGCGCCCATGCTGGCTGCCATTCCAATACAGGTGGTACACACGTCACACTTAATATAGTTCATCGTATCATAGATTGCCATACCGGCCGTAACGGAACCGCCGGGGCTGTTGATGTACAGGTTGATATCCTTACTGGGGTCTTCCGATTCCAGAAACAGAAGCTGCGCCACGACCAGACTTGCTGTCACATCGGTGACTTCTTCTCCAAGGAAAATAATCCTGTCCTTTAAAAGTCTGGAATAAATGTCGTAGGAACGTTCGCCTCTGCTGGTGGATTCCAGTACATAAGGTACTAAACTCATTTCTTTTCCTCCTGTTTCATAACACTTGTTACCGTTCACGGGGGCGCGAAAAAGAGGATGCCCCGTGAATAGCAACCAACACTTGACAGGGGATTGCCGCAGTTCTCCCACAACAACCCCCAGTTTTCACTCTTTTTCTTTCGTATTCCGCCTATCTTTGTTCTCCCTGTCCGGTCCTGTGAATTAATCAACCAGTTTTGCCTCAGCAACCAGAAAATCAACAGCCTCCTGAACAGCCAGATCCTCTCTCATCATCTTTAACTGCTCTTCGCCGAACATGTTCTTAATCTGGTCTTTCTCCATCTTATAGGTCTCTGCCATCCTGCCAAACTGAGCTTCAACGGCCTCCTCACTGGCAGTAATATTTTCGGCCTTTACGACTGCCTCCAGCACCAGTCTGGTACGGATTCTCTTAAGGGCCTGCGGCTTCATCTGCTCACCGATCTTATCGGCAGTCATGCCTGTGATTTCCACGTACTTCTTAAAGGAGATACCCTGGCTTTCCAGTCTGCGGGCATAGTCGTTGAGCATTCCGTTTACTTCCTCATCAACCATCTGATCCGGAATTTCCATAGAAGCGTTCTCTACAACCTTCTCTACCACGCGGTTTTCATTCTCAGTAGCAGCTGCTTTCTGCTTTTCCTTTAAGAGCTTTTCCTGAATATCCTTCCGGTACTCTTCCAGAGTATCAAAATCGGATACCTCACTCGCAAATTCATCATTTGCCTCCGGAAGCTCTCTCTTCTGAATTTCCTTAATTTTTACCTTAAACAGAGCCGGCTTATTTTTTAACTCTTCTACATGATATTCCGCCGGGAACGTTACGTTCACCTCACACTCATCTCCGGTATTCTTTCCAATCAGCTGATCTTCAAAGGTGTCAATGAAAGTATGGGAACCGATAGTAAGCGGATAATCATCGCCCTTGCCGCCGTCAAATCTTTTTCCGTCCACATAACCGTCAAAATCAATGGTCACCACATCACCATTTTCGATTGCTCTGTCCTCAATCGTGATCAGACGGGAATTTTTATTTCTTACGCTGTTGATTTCAGCCTCAATGTCCTCTTCTGTCACATCAGCCTTTACTTTCTGAACCTCGATTCCCTTATACTCGCCAAGGGTAACCTCCGGCTTAACGGCCACAACTGCTGTGTAGATAAAGTTACTGCCTTCCTCGATCTGCTCTACGTCTACGATGGGACGTGAAACGATTTCCAGGCCGCTTTCCTTCTCCGCATCCGGATAGCTGGCGTCAATCACCTCGTTGGCAGCATCCTCGAAGAATACGCCCGCACCGTACATTTTCTTAATCATCTCAAAAGGTGCTTTGCCTTTTCTGAAGCCCGGGATGTTGAATCTGCTCCTGTTCTTCTGATAAGCGTTTTTAATAGCGGCGTCAAACTTCTCTGCCGGCACTTCAATCGTAAGCTTCGCCGTATTCTTCTCTAACTTTTCTACCTGTAAACTCATTTTCTGGGTTCCTCCTTAAATATATCTGTACCGGACATGCCTTTCACATCCGTGCTATATCGTAACTTCCACTGCTCCGGGCGTTACACTTCGGTTTACCATTATAACATACTGTTTTTAGAAATACCAGTACTATTTTTACAAAAATAGTACTGGCTTAACAGTTACTGCCGGGAGCCGGTCCGAAACCGGTATCAGCGGCTCTTCAGATATTTAGACATCTGCCGCCATTGGTACAGTCTGTATATAAGAAAGAACGGCCCGGAAACCAGGGCAACCAGAGTCTGGAGGATAAATATCCCCACATCGTCCATCCGCTGGCCGCTGGAGCTTATGACCTGCCTGTATACAAGAGGATCTCCTCCGGAAAGCCGTTGCTCCGCCTCATGGCGGTATGTTTTATACCCGAACTCCACATAAGAACTGAAGGGAAGACAGAAAACATACAAAAGCACAAAGCTCCCGCGTAACAGGGACGGATACATAAGCGACTCAAACTTCTCCGGTTTAAGCTTTAATACCCAGGCCCAAAGGGGTATCACCACCTCGCCATACTCCCCTGTATACCAGCTGGAGCACGCGTAATGCCGCGCTGCCAGAACAAGGATAAGAAGCACCACGCCTCCGGCCAGAGATTTCGGAATCCGTTTCTTAAGTTCCCTGAACTCCGCTTCCACGCACCGGTCACAGCAGCCAATTTTTAAATTTTCTCCCTCCAATGCCTCCTGACACCTTCTGCACCTGGTTCTCCTTTTAAAAAAATTCATTCCGTCCCTCCATTCAGGGGGCCGCGCAGACATCATCGTACTGAATTTTCTTCCTCAACTCTTTTGCGGTCTCCTCTGAAACCAAAAGTCTCACCAGCTCCAGCCCCAGATCCAGAGCGCAGCCCATACCACGTCCGGTAGTAATTAACCGGTCCGTAACCACTCTTTCTCCTTTACAGTCTGCTCCCTTCATCTGCGGCTCATAACCAGGAAAACAGGTGGCCCGGTGCCCCTCTGTGAGCCCAAGCCCACCCAGAACACTGGGGGCTGCACAAATGGCCGCCAGGCGCTTTCCTCCGGCTGCATGGGCAAGCAGCATCTTCCCCAGTTCTCCATGCTCCCGCAGATGATTGGTCCCGGGAAGTCCTCCCGGAAGGAACAGCACATCGGCATCATCCATAATATCTTCAAACAGGAGATCTGCCGTAATCTTGAACCCATGGGAACCTGTAATCTCTTTCCTTCCCATTACAGACACCAGCTTCACTTCCACACCTGCACGAATCAGCACATCACAGACACCAAGGCACTCCACTTCTTCCATTCCATCAGCAACAAACGCAAACACCTTTGCCATATTTTTTTCTCTCCATTTTCCACACAGTCCCCATGCAGGAAAGCTGTGGGGACTGCATTTTTTATTTTTGAAACACAACGGTAACGCTACTGGTTATCCTCTTCCGTGTACGGATGAAAAACTCCGTTTAAATAGTATCCTCTCCCCGGTCCTCCTTCCGAACGGCTTACTTCGCTTTCCCGCTCTTCCTTCACCGGGGCCTCCTGGCCGTCACTGTAATTCTCTCCTGCTCCATTTTGTCCGAAACTCTGGCTTTCCGTTCCGGCTGCGCCATATCCGGCTCCCTGACCGTAACTTCCGGCTGTGTCATATCCGGCTCTCTGGCCATAACTTCCGGCCTGGTATTCGCTCTGGTAACTATTCTGCCAGGTTCCGTCACTGTTTCCGGCGGGAACCACATCCGGATATCCGAAGCCATTTAAACTGCCGCTGAAGGGCTGCCTCAACACGGCATACAGCTCTGCAAACGTGGCATCATAATAGGGCATCACAAAAAACGTTCCCACGACACAGAAACAGGCGCCCAGAAGAAGCCAGCCAAAAAAGGAAAGTTCCAGGATAAAAGTATCAAATTTATGCCCTTCCATCATACTCTTGGAAAGCCTCATGGCCTCCATAGGCTTCATATCGGGATTCTCCGCCAAAATAAAAGGAACCATATAGTAGCAATAGCTCAGATAAATCCCCGGAAACACGCAGAGAATCGTACCGAGCACAATGAACAGCCCTCTTAAAAACATAGTCCACACAATGTTCAGATAATTATGGGTAAATCCCCACAGGACTTTGCCAATCCCGGCAGACTGTCCCATCAGCCTGCTTTCCATGTAGAACCGGTTCCGTCCCACCTCAATGGCCGGAGCCACAAAAATACTGACCACCAGTGCAAGAATGAGTAAAACAATCACTGCGCCTGCCAGAAATCCCCAGAACAGCCGTCCCAAATGAAGGGTGGAACCACCAACAGATACGTTTTCCCAAAGTCCGGAATAGGCCAGAGAATTCGGAAGATTTTCTGTCAGATTCCCCGACGGAATATCAAACACATAGCCGCTGTTACCTGCCGCTCCTGAATTTCCGGTATTGTATCTGACTCCGCCTCCGTTTCCGCCACCGAAACCACTGACCAGAGATGCAATCAGGCTCACTGCAAATGCCGCCCAGTAATATTTCCGCAGACATGCCTTTGCCCTGTCTTTCAGTTCCGCTCTCGTCCACATACACATTTCCTCCTCATTTTCAAAAAATGCTTTCTCATTTCTATTCTACCACATTTTTCAAAACAAAACATTACAATTTTCTTATAACCTGTTATAATAGGTAACAGTTCAGCCGTGCGAAGATTTCGGGTAAAAAAAGCGTTGAGAACTTGTTCTCATAAGCGTTTTTTATCCGGAATCTTCATAGGGCGGACGCCCGATGCTTCTTGTCCGTCTCAGGACGGACAAGAAGATGCCCCTGTAAATAGTAAAAACAGCTCAGCTGAACTGTCACTTAAATAATGGGTAACAAAACCAATTTTTTCAAAAGGAGTTTCAAATCATATGGAGATTGAACGCAAATTTCTTGTAACATCCCCTCCGGACGCATACGCTTCCTATCCCTTCCATCAGATCGAACAGGCCTACCTCTGCACCGAACCTGTTATCCGCATCCGCCGCCAGGACGATTCTTTCTATCTCACCTACAAATCCAAAGGGCTTCTATGCCGTGAGGAATACAATCTTCCACTCACAAAAGAAGCTTACGAACACTTGCTAAAAAAAGCCGATGGAAACATCCTCACAAAAAAACGTTACCTGCTTCCTGTTTCCGGACATCCGGAACTTACCATTGAGTTTGACGTATTTGAGGGAAAATTCTCCGGTCTTATGCTGGCCGAAGTGGAATTTAAGTCGGAAGAAGATGCAAAGGCATTCACTCCTCCCCACTGGTTTTCCAGGGATGTTACCTATTCCGGAGAATACCAGAACAGCCGCCTTTCCAGATTATAGCCGTTGATGTACTTATTTTTAAAAACCACCGACAGCATGGTTCGCCATCGGTGGTCTTTTTTCACTGATTCAGTTTAAAACGAAAGTTACATCATTCCGCCCATTCCGCCTGCTCCGGCCGGCATTGCAGGTGTTTCTTCCTTAATGTTGGCCACAACAGATTCTGTGGTAAGCAGTGAGGAAGCTACGCTGGTTGCATTCTGAAGTGCGCTTCTTGTAACCTTTGCCGGGTCAAGAATTCCGGCCTCAACCATATCCACATACTCTTCCTTATAAGCATCGAAGCCCTTGCCAATTCCCATCTCTTTTACCTTGTTCACAACGACAGAGCCTTCCAGGCCTGCATTTGCAACAATATGGAATAACGGAGCTTCCAGTGCCTTTAAGATGATGTTTCCGCCGGTCTTCTCGTCACCCTCTAAGGTATTTACAACAGCGGCAACCTTTTCAGCGGCATGAACATATGCAGAACCGCCGCCGGCGATGATACCCTCTTCCACTGCTGCCTTTGTGGCGGCAA
>CANRXD010000019.1 GCA_947643685.1 uncultured Clostridium sp.
CCTGGTGGTCCAGCCGGATGCTGGGCGGCCATTACCAGAAAGCATCTTCCGGTCAGACCATGAAAATTCTGGAGCAGATACGTCTTGGAGCGGATCAGAGGCTCCTTCTCATGAAAATGAAGGAGAAGGTGTTCCTGATTGGCGTCAGTCAGGCGGGAATTCAGCTTTTGGCGGAACTGGATGAAGATTTTAAAAAAGAATACGAGGCCTGTTTAAGAAAAGAAGAGGGGGACAAAAATGAATGATCTTCTGGCGGGTTTAAATGGAGGCAATGTACCGGCGCTGGAATTGATTTTCATGATCACCCTGGTGGCGTTGCTTCCGTCCATTGTAATCATGATGACTTCTTTTACAAGAACCATCATTATAATTTCTTTCACAAGAAATGCAATGGGAGTCCAGCAGACACCCCCGAATATGGTGTTAGTGGGGATTGCATTATTTTTAACACTATATATTATGGGGCCTGTGATAGGAGAAATCAATGAGACCGCATACCAGCCATATCTGCGTGGAGAACTTACGCAGGAAGAAGCAGTGGCTCAAATGTCTGTTCCCATGAAAGAATTTATGCTGCGAAACACGGAAAAAGCGACATTGGACCACTTTGTGGAGATGTCCGGGACGGAGATACGAGAGGATGTTATGGATTATCCAATGACTATCGTGACTCCGGCGTTTATGACCAGTGAACTAAAGCGGGGATTTACGGCAGGATTTCTTATTTATCTTCCGTTCTTACTGATTGATATTGTGGTAGCTACTACGCTTATGTCCATGGGAATGATGATGCTGCCGCCTGCAATGGTTTCGATGCCCTTTAAACTTTTGCTGTTTGTAACTGTGAATGGATGGGAACTTCTATTTTCCAGTATTGTGAGAAGCTTCCGCTAGGCGGCCGGATGGGAGGTAATTATGAACAACGTTGAGGTGCTGGATGTTATGTACCAGGCATTGCAGTTGATGCTGAGGCTGTCGCTGCCCTTCCTGCTTATCAGCATGATAGTCGGCGTTGTGATTGCCGTTTTTCAGGCGGCAACGCAGATCCATGAACAAACCATTACGTTTGTTCCGAAACTGCTGACTATTTTAGCGGTTCTGGGAATTCTTGGAAGTTCTATGCTGGTAATGCTTCAGGATTTTGTCCGGATGGTTTTTGAAATGATCGCCGGGGGATGATAAGGGATGTTTATATTATTTTCCTTGATCGTCATGCGGATGACCGGAGCAGTGGCCTTAAACCCCATATTGGGAAGAAGCAATTATCCGGCCCGTGCCAAAGCTGCGTTTGTGTTTGTATGTTCGCTAATGCTTTATTCCGGCATGTCTGAGGAGGTGTTTCAGGAACCGGCCAGTCTGCTGGAATACGGTGTGATGCTGGTTTCAGAACTGTTATTCGGATTTGTTTTGAATTATGGAATCGAGTTATCCATTACGGTGATCCGTTTTGCTTCGGCGGTTATGGATCATGCGATGGGACTCAGTATGGCACAGATTTACGATCCCCAGTATCGTACCCAGATGACAGTCACTTCAGGAATGTATTACGCATTTTTAATGTTGCTTTTTTTTGCTGTTGACGGTCATTTAAGACTGTTTGAGATTTTCTTTTCCACAGCCCGTCTGATCCCTTTTGGTTCTGTGTCGATCAGGCCGGAGCTTATAGAAGCGATACTGAAAATGTTCCAGGACAGTATTCTGATGGGACTTCAGTATGCGATGCCCTTGATTGCCATGGAGCTTGTGGTGGAAGTGGCAGTGGGGGTTATTATGCGAATGATTCCCCAGATTAATGTGTTTGTAGTTAATATCCAGTTGAAAATTATTGTGGGAATGTTGATGCTTCTGTTTTTGTTCAGCCCCATGTCGGATAAGCTGAACACGATTATAGATAACATGTTCCAGTCCCTTTGGAGTCTGGTGATGATGATGAGCTGACTGCACAAAGAAGGGAGTGGTGACGGATGGCAGAGCAGGACGGGCAGGAGAAAACCGAACAACCGACCGGTAAACGTCGAAGAGAAGCCAGAGAAAAGGGCAATGTATTCCAGAGCAAAGAGATTGTTACCATAGTTATGCTTCTGGGCGTTTTTTACGCGATACGATTGCTGCTTCCCTTTATCTACCGCAATCTGCGGGCTTACCTGAGGTTTGTGCTGGATGGCATCGGAGGAGAGCCCGGTTCCATGTTGTCATACAGCCTCTTTGCATCTACGGCCTTCACCTTTTTAAAATGCAGCCTCCCCTTGCTCCTTTCCTCTGTGGCCCTGGGGATTTTAGCTCATGGAGTCCAGACTCGTTTTAATGTGTCATTTAAGGCATTAAAGCCTAAATTCAGTAAACTTAATCCCCTCAACGGAATAAAAAAAATGTTTTCCCTCAGGAGTTTGCTGGAACTTGTTAAAAACCTGATTAAAATTACAATACTGGGAATCCTGCTTTATAATTTGATTAAAGATGATATTGTACTGGTGGCCCGGATGATTGATATGCCGCCTTTAAATGCATGTATTCAGCTGCTTCAAATGGCGTTTCAGCTGATTCTCAAGACCTGTATGGTATTTACGGTAATCGCCTTTTTTGATTTCCTGTATCAGAGATGGGAGTATGAGAAGGATCTGAAGATGACCAAACAGGAGGTTAAGGATGAATATAAGCAGACAGAAGGAAATCCGGAAATAAAAGGGCGTATACGAAGAATTCAGAGACAGATGGCCCTCAGCAGAATGATGCAGAAGGTTCCGGAAGCAGATGTGATCGTAAGGAACCCGACACATTTTGCGGTGGCTTTAAAATATGATCCCGACCGCCACGGGGCGCCGGTGGTGCTGGCAAAAGGCCAGGATGAGCTGGCTCTTCGTATTGTAAAGGTGGGAGAGGAAAACGGTGTTTTTATTATAGAAAATAAACCTCTTGCAAGAGCTTTATATGCTTCCTGCGGGCTGGATCAGGAGATTCCGGCAGAGTTCTATGGCGCAGTGGCGGAGATACTGATTTATATTTACAGAGCAAACCACAGAGAGGATATGTTCCAATAAAACCAGGATGGAGTTCGTTTCATGAAAAAGATGCTAAATTACTCGGTAGTGCTGTTTGTACTAACCATTATACTTTTATTAATCATACCGCTGCCGGCCGGATTTGTGGATGTTGCAATCATATTGAATATTGCTCTTTCCATGATGATTCTGGTGACCACCATGACAATCCGGGAACCACTGGAGTTATCGATTTTTCCGTCCCTTCTGCTGATAACCACTCTTTTCCGTCTTGGTATTAACGTTGCTGAGGTAGCGGCCAGGTTTAATCTGGATGCCATGCCAGGTAAACAGATGGCCATCGACGCAGATTTAAGCTCCGGGCTTATTAATGAACAGGAGGCGAAGGAGCGCAGACTAAAGATTCAGAGGGAGGCGGACTTTTACGGCGCAATGGACGGTGCCACAAAGCTTGTAAAGGGCGATGCTGTCATGTCGTTAATTACAACCGGAATTAATCTGATCGGCGGAACTATCATAGGTGTCGTTCAGTCCGGGGAGACCATAGGAACCGTTTTAAATACATATTCGATCGCAACCGTGGGTGACGGACTTGTGTCTCAGGTCCCGTCCCTGCTCATATCGGTTTCTACCGGTATGATTGTAACAAGGGCAGTTTCAGAAGGCAGCCTGAACGAGGACATCTCGAAGCAGTTCATGGCACAGCCTCATGCCATTATGGTGAGCGGTATCGCCATGGCAGTCCTTGCCTTTATTCCGGGGATGCCGGTCGTGCAGCTGCTGGTCATTTCCGTGTCTTTAATATCAGGGGGATATTATATATCCAAAAAAATGGAGGAAGCCCCTTATGCTCCGGGAATGGCGGCCTTTCCGGATGCCGGGATGGCTTTGGAACCTCAGGCGGAGGCGGCGGCATCCCAGACAGTTTCCGAAGATGAGTATTTCAAAGATGTCAATAATGTTTACACGCTCCTGTCTGTGGAGCCCATAGAGATGGAGTTTGGATATAGCCTGATTCCGCTGGCGGATGAGTCTGTCGGAGGAAGGCTTATCAGCAGAATCGTCATATTCCGCAGACAATATGCCCAGGATATGGGCTTTGTGATCCCGTCCATCCGGCTCAGGGACAGTTCAGGGCTCAGCACAAACCAGTACTGTATTAAAATTAAGGGAGAAGAAGTGGCAAAGGGCGAGCTTCTGGTGGATTATTATCTGGCTCTGGAGCCGGAGAATCTGGAGAAAGAGGTGGATGGAATCGAAGCCATTGAGCCTGCTTACGGAATTCCAAGCCGGTGGATCCGGCCGGAGGACAGGGAGCGGGCAGAGCTGTACGGATATACAGTTATCGATCCTCTTTCTGTAATGGTAACGCATCTTTCAGAAATCATACGGCAGCATGCTTTTGAGCTTGTGACAAGACAGGAGGTTATCCGCCTCATTGAAAATGTGAGGAAGACTTCACCTGAGCTGGTTGAGGAGGCGTTTCCGAATCTTATTTCCTATAATTTGTTTCAGCGGGTATTGACAGCCCTTTTGAAGGAAGGCGTGCCGGTTAAAGACCTGGAGACCATAATAGAAACCATGATAGAAACCATTTCCGAGACAGGGCTTCCTGTCCGGGATTTTGACGGAATTATTGAGCAGATACGTGTGGCGCTGAAACGGACCATTACCAGGCTTTACTGCGAGGACGGAAGCATGAAGGTCATCACCCTGGATACAGAGCTGGAACGTACCATGGCAGGCTCCATACAAAAGGGAGAGAGTGGACTGTATCTTGCTTTGCAGCCTGATATAATCCAGAGCATTATAAGCCAGATGGCCGAACAGATGAAAAAATTTAACGGCCTTACCCAGAGTCCGGTAATTTTGACCTCACAGGTTATGCGGATCCATTTTTACCATTTAATTGAGCAGTTCTATCCGAAAGCGCGTGTTCTGTCATTCAATGAGATTGCAAATAATGTACAGATACAATCAATCGGCAGTCTCCGGCTGGAGGAGGCCAGAAACCGTATGTGATTATAGCGAAGGTGGGTTAAGATAATGCAAAAGGGAATGAAAGAAATGACAAATGAAGAGCTGTTTGTCCTTTACCAGAAAAACAAAGACCCGGAAATCAAACAGGAACTGACGCTCCGGTATCTCTATCTGGCTAAGTCTGTGGCGATTCAGATGAACAATCTGTATTCTGACTTTATGCAGATGGAAGATATCATTCATGAAGGCATTATCGCGATCATGAAAGGTATTGACCGGTATGATCCTGAGCGTGACAGCAAATTTGAAACATTTATTTCTCGCCGCATAAGAGGAACCGTGATAGATATTATCCGCCAAAGCAACTGGGTGCCAAGAAATTACCACAAGGATCGTCAGTCTATTGAAAATGCAAGACAGTATCTGTACGAAAAACAGGGGCGTAACCCTACCGATGAGGAGGTTGCGGGATATTTAAAGATGAATCTGAAGAAATTCCAGCGGATTCAGCGGATGAGCACCATGGTGAATGTACTTTCTCTGGATATGATAACCAGGGGAGACGAGACCGGACCTGCACTTCAGGTTCCAAGCGACGATATTGCGGGGCAGCCGGAGGCTGTTTTTGTTAAGGGTGAAACGGTAAAAACTCTGATTGAGGCGGTTGACAAACTGAAAGAAAAAGAAAAGCTGGTAATTTCTCTTTATTATGTAGAGGAATTAAGCATGACTCAGGTGGCTCAGATCTTAAATGTAAGTGAGCCAAGGATTTCCCAGATCCACAGTGAGGCGATCCGAAAACTGAAAGCATATATGAAATCACATCTTGGAGAATAAAAAGGAGGAGGAGAAAACATGTATCAGGGATTTTATAATCTTGCTTCTGGTATGCTTACCCAGAGCCGGAATTTGAATGTGGTCAGCAATAATATGGTAAATCTTCAGACCGCCGGTTATAAGCGGGATCAGATGGTTTCCAGCACCTTCCAGGAGGAGATGCTTTACCGTACCGGAAGACGGGCGAAGGGAACACAGGAACCTCTGGCCACAACATCGAAGATCCGCACCGCTTCCAGAACCTATGTAAATTATGACCAGGGAAGTTACGAGACCACCGAGGGCATTTATGATTTTGCAATTGGCGGAAAGGGCTTTTTCTGTATTCAGACGCAGAATGGGGTTCAGTACACCAGAAACGGCTCCTTTGCCGTAGACGAGGAGGGATATCTCGTTCAGGGAGAAAACGGCAGGGTACTTTCGACAGAAGGCCAGCCTATCCGGATTGAGAATGAGAATTTCACTGTGGACGCTTACGGCCATATTACGGCTCCCGCGCAGATAAATGCCGATGAGACGGATCCTGAAGGAACAGATCCTGAAGATACAGGTGCCGGGGGAGCGGATGGAAACGGGGGAATCCTTGATTTTGGAACGATCCGGCTTGTGGACTTCGCCGATTATGAGCAGCTTCATAAAGAAGACAACGGACTTTTTTCCACAAATCAGGCGGCGACTCCTGTCACCGGAGGGGAAACACAGATTCTCTGGAAAACACTGGAGAAATCCAATGTTGACATGGTAAGTGAAATGACCGCGATGATGTCTTCCCAGAGGGCCCTTCAGAGTGCGGCCCAGGTATTGAAAATGTATGATACGATTATGGGGAAATCCGCGTCAGATGTAGGAAGAGTATAAGGAGGATATGTATGAACCAGTCATTTTATGTGGGAGCGGTCGGAGCCGGAAGCTGTACGGAAAAGCTCAGTGTTATTGCAAATAATCTGGCAAACGTGAATAACAATGGATTCAAGCCCAAAACGACAGTTTTTTCTGATTTGATCAATTATAACCTCAACGATTCCCCGGATGCGGTAACGGAATTGCAGGCAGGAGACAGCATGCGTGTGGACAGAACCTATACTACCTTTGACGTTGCGGCAATGACCCGGACCGACCAGGAATGCGATTACATGATTACGGAACCCAATCTGTTCTTTAAGGTTCAGGATCCGGCAACAGGAGCGGTCAGCTATACCAGAAACGGACATTTTCACCGGGCCGAAGGAGCGGATGGCTTTTACCTGATGACGGATGGCGGAAAGCTGGTTCTGGATCAAAACAGCGAGCTCTTCAGGCCGGAAGTGACAGATGTGAAAGCGCTGCGTAATGAGACAGAAGAAGACTATGGACAGGATGGGGAAGAAGCAGATGAGGCGGAGGAACAAAAAATCGGCCTTTATACGTTCCGCAATCCCAGCAGGCTTATGAGCACAGGAAATGGCGAGTACATTCCAAGGGATGCAGGTGCCGAAGAAATCCCCGTAAGAACGGGAAAGTCAGCTCTTGTTCAGGGGGCCCTGGAGGCATCGGGAACGGATGTGGCCAGGGAGATGACCAGGCTTATCGAGTGCCAGCGGGCTTTTTCCTATGCGCTGCGTATGGTTACCACATCGGATGAAATTGAAGGAACCATAAATTCCCTGCGCGGATAAAGAAATATATTGAAGAAACAGTAAAGGTGAGATGGACATGAAAATAAATGATTACGGGGAACTGAAGCTTCAGGAACTGGATGTGATGCGGGAAATCAGCAGCATCGGCTCCAGCCATGCGGCCACAGCTCTTTCTAAACTCCTTCAAAGGGAAATACGCATCACTCTTCCCCAGGTCCATGTCCTGGGATATGAGGATGCTGTGAACCGGATTGGCAATATCGAAGAGATTGTGGCGGCAACGCTGGTGAAAATGAGCGGGGACGTGGACGGGCTGATGCTGTTTCTGTTTAATATGGAATTCGCCAATACGGTGCTGGAAAAGCTTTTGGGAAGAAGTTTTTCCAGTTTTGAGGAGCTGGACGATCTGGATTATTCGGCTTTGGAAGAGGCGGGAAATATTATGATTTGTTCCTATATCAATGCCTTTGCACAGCTGGTGAATATGAACATACAGCTTTCTGTGCCAAGCTCCACCGTGAATATGCTGGGAGGTATTCTGACGGTTCCTATGGCGGAATATGGATACGAGACAGATAAACTGATGTATTTTAATGCAGATTTTATTATGGACGATAAGCGGCTTTCAGACTGGCTTTTAATGCTTCCTGATATGAAATCTTTAAATGATATTTTAGAGAAGTTAGGAGTCTTATAATGCAGGAGAAGGAACTGAGGGTAGGAATTGGAGATATGAAATTTACCAGAGGTACGGGGAAGATTATTACATATGCTCTGGGCTCCTGCATTGGAATCACGTTCTGGGACCCTTCTCTGCATCTGGGAGCGCTTCTTCATATTATGCTTCCCGAACGCTATGAGACGGATAAGGGGAATGTTTATAAATACGCCGATTCCGGCATCCGTGAAACGATCCGGAAGCTAAGCGCCTTTGGTATGATAAGATCCAGAACTGTGGTCAAAATTGC
Organism: uncultured Clostridium sp.; assembly: GCA_947643685.1. GTDB lineage: Bacteria > Bacillota > Clostridia > Lachnospirales > Lachnospiraceae > CANRXD01. The sequence goes on from CANRXD010000019.1 coordinate 8,401, forward strand.
CGGAGGGGCAAAAATGTTTGAAATCCGCGGAAATGCGGAGTTTGGAAATATTGGAGCCAGAAATACGGATATCGTGAAAAAAATACTGAGAGAAGAGAGAATGAAAATTTCGGCGGAGGATACCGGCGGAAGCTATGCGAGGACTATGTTACTGGATGTAGAAACCGGTGATGTTGCAATCCGCACAATGGGAAAACCTGAGCGGCATTTATAGGAGGTAGCAGATGAAAAAAGAAAAGGAAGGCATTTTGCTTGAGTCTGGAACGAATGAAATTGAAATCATGAAGTTCACGATCCAGAATGAATTTTACGGCATTAATGTGGCAAAGGTCAAGGAAATTATGATGAGTCAGAAGGTAAAATCCATGCCTCATGCCAACCCGTCCGTAGAGGGAATTTTCAAACCAAGGGATACTCTGATCACAGTCATTAATCTGGCATGCTATCTTTCGGGAGAGCCGGTAGAAAAAGGAGCCAGGGATTTATTTATCGTGACCAACTTTAATAAAATGACAGTGGCATTCCGCGTTCAGGGAATTGAAGGGATCAGCCGTATCTCCTGGGGAGATATCCAGAAGCCGGATAAAACCATAGCCAATGGAGATGAAAGCATAGCCACAGGAATTGCCCAGTGTGATGGTCAGCTGGTTACCATCCTGGATTTCGAGAAGATTGTGGCGGAGCTTGCTCCGGAAACCAGCATTCAGGTTTCAGAGGTAGATGCCATGGGAGACCGGCCTTTAAATGAGGCGCCCATTGTGATTGCGGAGGATTCTGTTCTGCTCAGAAAAATGATTGATGATTCTCTGGAGAGGGCAGGATTTACCAACATACAAAATTTTGGAAACGGAAAAGAGGCCTGGGATTATCTCGCTTCTATTAAAGATGATTCTGATTTATATGAAAAAGTCAAACTTGTCATAACAGATATTGAAATGCCTCAGATGGATGGCCACCGTCTCACAAAGCTGATTAAGGACGACTCCAGACTCAGAAAGATTCCTGTCATTATCTTTTCATCTCTGATCGACGAGCAGATGCGAAGAAAAGGAAAGGAACTGGGAGCAGATGATCAGCTGGCAAAACCGGAAATTGGACGTCTGGTGATGATGATGGATAAACTCCTCAAGGAATATGAGGAGGAAAGAGCAAGGGGGTAATGCATATATGGAGAAGGGGAGCCGTATCCTGTTTGGAATGTTGTCTGCCGTGGCTTTTGTTTCCCTGGCATTCCCCATCCGTTCTCTGGCCGCAAATGGCACCTGGGAACTCCAGAAGGACGGAAAACGCTGGAAATATATGTATTCTCCCGAAGAATATGCCGCGGATGAATGGATTGAGGACCAGGGAAAAGAATATTATGTGGATTCCAGCGGATACATGCGTACAGGATGGGTAACGGATAAGGATGATAATGCGCGTTACTACATGGGGAAAGATGGTGCGAAATGTTTTAATACCTTTACTCCAGATAACCATTATGTGGGGCCTGACGGACTGGTCCTGGAGATGTTTGATATATATCGCAAGCAGGTATCAAAACAGTTGAAGACATTTGCCAATAAAAAGGCCAGGGATACGGAACAGCATGGCTTTCTGCTGACAGATTTAAATAATGATGGATACAGGGATATTGCGGTATTCGATAATTCCATATTGCCAGAGCATGTTTTGCAGGTAGCAGTGTGGATGCCTGAGGAGGAGGAACTGGTTGTTCTGTCAAATTCTGATTCCGATGCGGCAGAGCATTCCTTCCTTACCTATAATAAGGAAGAGCAGGTAACCTATCTTACAATTCTGGAGGAGAGTGGGGGAAGAAATTACTTTTCTCTGGAGAAAGGGGAATATAATTTCGGAAATGCACTGAGCCTGGAACTTAGTCAGAACGACTGGGGAGATCCGATATATTATGTGAATGGGGATAAGATAAAAGCAGAGGAACTGGAAAAAATACTTGAAACAATGCAGGCCCAGACGGGCGGGCCGTTTTCTGAGCAGATACTTCCGGTAAATGAAGAGAATATAAAACTGAAAGTGGATTGCAGCCCCTCTGAGGATGAACTTTCCCTGTGGCAGCCTTGAAACGTATCTGAAAATAAGTGGCCGTATGCAGTAACGGTTCAGGACTGTCGGAACTGTTATGAGCACACATGAAAAAATAGGGAGGAAATATTTTGGCTATTATCATAACTGTTTCTAATCAGAAAGGCGGTGTTGGAAAAACCACCACCTCAGCTGCATTGGCCACTGGAATATCTTCCAGGGGTATGCGGGTTTTGGGGATTGATCTGGATCCTCAGGGCAATCTGGGTTTCTGCCTCGGTCTTGGTTCCTCCGATATGCCCACAGTGCTGGATGCCTTAAAAGGAAAGATTCCGATCGGGGAAGCCATTGTACAGACAGAATACTGCGATATCCTGTCCTCAGACATTACTCTCAGCAGCAGCGGTCTGGAAAAGGGGAATTCCGGAAGAAAGGAATACCTGATACACGACATGCTGGAGCCTGTAATGGATAAGTATGATTATATTGTTATTGATACACCGCCGGCGCTTAACCTCCTTACAGTGAACGCTTATGTGGTATCTGATTTTTTAATCATTCCCATGGCGTCTGATATTCTCAGTCTGGTGGGACTGTCGCAGCTAAAGGAAACCATAGAATCCGTACAGGAAAACCTCAACCCGGAATTAAATGTGCTGGGGATTTTATTAACTCGCTTTAATAAGCGGACTCTTCTTTCAAGAGATGTGCTGGAAATGGCACAGCAGCTGGCTAAGCAGATGAAAACAACTGTATTTAATACGAAAATAAGGAACGGAGTAGCAATTGCAGAGGCACCGGCCCACG
>CANRXD010000020.1 GCA_947643685.1 uncultured Clostridium sp.
TTATATCTGATTTTTTATAGCTTGCCAGAAAATAGTCCTCCCCCACATCAGCAGGCTCCAGGATCACCTTCATCCGCGGCTCATCCGCGGCCTTAAGGGCGACATTTCCCCTGTCGACCCACTCTGCTTCCGTCACCTGATATTTGTTGCTGCCGCCTGAAACGCTTACTTCCCCCGCCTCCGGTGTCTGAGTGCCAATTTCAATAGAAGGGAGATGTCCTCCCGGCTCCAGCTTTGAATTTACTTTTATACTGACAGTCTGAATGGGCCTGGTTGCCGCCTCTGTCCTAAGGGGCGCTCCCAGCGCCAGGAAACATAAAGTCAGCATTGCTCCAGCTTTCCGCATCTTCATAACGATACTCCTCCTTTCCACGAAAAAACCAATGTGTCGTGAAACAAATTGGCGGACTCTCGCTTCCCTGTTATTTTATCTGAAGATATCATATCATACTTTTTCCATTTTTATCTTAAAATTGCCTGACATATTCAGGGCAAAAAAGCGGCATCTGAGGCATTCCGGGGTTCATATTGCCAGAAGTCCTGACGATCCGGATGCTTTTTCATGCTATATACAATCCTTATTATTTGTGCTAAGCTGTAACTGTTCAGCAGATCTGTGCAAAGTCTGCCCTGGCAAAGCAAAGGAATTTACTGCACGGATAGTACACGGCATCCCGGCAGATATATCATACCACACAAAGGAGATCAGCACCCGATGTTTTATTCCCATACAAAAACTGCCATATTTCTGTCCCGCCCCAACCGCTTCCTGGCCCATGTACTGCTTAACGATACGGAAGTCATCTGCCACGTAAAAAACACCGGCCGTTTAAAAGAACTTCTTCTTCCCGGTACCGCCGTGTCCATACAGCATCACCCCGATGCCATCTCGAAAGGAAGGAAAACCGACTATTCCCTCATCGCTGTGTCCAAACCTGTTTCCACCGGCTCTGTCTGGGTAAACATCGACTCCCAGGCTCCCAATCAGGCTGCCTGGGAATGGCTCACTTCCGGAGAAGGCCTCCCCTTCTGCCCGCGCCCTCAAAATGTTAAAAGAGAGGTGCGCTATGGCCAGTCCCGGTTCGATTTGTCATTTATGGATGGCCGGACGCCATGGCTCATGGAAGTAAAGGGAGTTACTCTGGATGCAAATGGAACTGCCATGTTTCCTGACGCCCCCACAGAACGCGGCATCAAACATCTGGACGAGCTGGCCGGGGCATCAAAAGCAGGCTGTCAGACTGCCATTCTGTTCGTTATCCAGATGAAGGGCATCCGCAGCTTTTCCCCCAACCGTTCTGCCCATCCGGGGTTTGCCGATGCGCTTTTGCGGGCTGCAAACAGCGGAGTGCATATCTGGGCCTACGACTGCCTGGTAACAGAAAACACGATGAAAATAGACAGACCCGTTTCAGTCATTCTCTCATAACCTGACTTTCCGTCCGATATGAACCACTCTGTCCTGGCTCTCCGCCCCATATGAACCGCTCTGTCCTGGCTCTCCGGCCTGCATATATAGTCACTTCCCGCATCTTTGGCTGCCACGCGCGGCCCTGCCACACATCTCATGCATTCCGGCTGCCATGCGGCCACACCACGCATCTCACGCATTCTGGCTGCCCACGCGGCCACGCCACACATCTTACACATTCCGGCTGCCATGCGGCCATGCCACGCATGGCCCACATCCCGGACTTTATCTGGTCCATGCACGTTTTTTTATCTCTTCTCATATCTCATTCATAAGCAACCTGCGAGCGAGTGATTTCATGGTACTTCCATTATGTGATATAATTCCCGGCGAAACCGCCAAAATCATCTGCCTGGCCAATGAAGGTCTCATGGCCGGGCGGCTCATGGACCTAGGCTTTATGCCAGGCGCCGTGATCTCCTGCGTTTTACAGAAGAAAAAAAAGAACATTGCCGCCTACCTGGTAAGAAATGCTGTTATTGCCTTAAGAAGTGAAGACAGCCGTCTGATTATGGTCCAGGAGCTTTGCGGCGGGGTGCAGCCATGAAGCGGCGTATCGCCCTGACCGGCAACCCAAACGTAGGAAAAAGTACAATTTTTAACGCTCTGACCAACCTGCACCAGCACACGGGGAACTGGGCCGGGGTCACAGTGTCCTGTACTACCGGATACTTTTCTGTTGAGGACCGCGGATTCTCCATTGTAGACCTTCCCGGAATTTATTCCTTTGATGTCCGCTCTGCGGAAGAAGCCCTCACCAGAGATTTTATCCGGGACGAAGCCTACGAATATTTGCTTCTGGTCTGTGATGCTACCTGTCTGGAACGGGGCCTTCATCTTTTACGGCAGGCCACCGGACTTATCGAAGACCGTCCGGAACCTGAAATCCCCCAGGTCATTCTCTGTGTGAACCTCTGTGATGAAGCAGCCAAAAAAGGCATCCTGTTAAATTTCTCCGTACTGGAAAAAGAACTTGGAATCCCGGTGGTCCCCTGCTGCGCCAGAAAAAAAAACGGCCTGGACCAGCTAAAAAAGGCTCTGGCAAAACCATCCCCTTGGGACTATGGTTTCCATGGAGCTTCCCCTGAGGTTTCCTGCAAAGCCTGTTGCAAAACTTCCCCTGAAGTTTCCTGTGAAGCCTGTCCCTTTTTTTCCTCCTGCTCTCTGGAGCCGGAATACAGGAAATATCCGGAGGACTTTTCTCCCCGTGATCTTGCATCTGCAGCCGTTACTTACAGCAAAAAAAATTACAGAACAAGAGAAGAACGGCTGGACCGTATCCTCACAGGCTCCGTAACCGGGGGGCTCCTCATGTGTTTACTTCTGGTGGGAATCTTCTGGCTCACCATCACAGGAGCCAACTATCCCTCCTCCCTTTTATGGAATCTGTTTTTCCATCTGGAGGAAAAGCTGGTAATACTCTGTCAGGCCGCGAGGCTTCCCCAGTGGTTCATGGAGGCCTCCGTCTATGGCATTTACCGGGTTGTAGCCTGGATTGTCTCCGTGATGCTGCCGCCCATGGCTATCTTCTTTCCGCTGTTCACTCTGCTGGAGGACCTGGGCTATCTTCCAAGAATCGCCTACAACATGGACGGTGCCTTCCATAAATGTAAGGCCTGCGGAAAACAGTGCCTCACCATGGCCATGGGGCTCGGATGCAACGCTGCCGGGGTTGTGGGCTGCCGCATCATTGACTCTCCAAGGGAACGGCTCATTGCCATCCTGACCAACAGCCTGGTTCCATGCAATGGTCGTTTTCCCCTGCTTCTCACCATGATCTCCCTGTTTTTCATGGGAAACGCAGGGATGTCTGCCCGGATTCCTGCCACTCTTCTGACAGCGTTGCTTCTCACCGGATTTATTCTCTCCGGTATTTTTGCCACCCTGGGGGCCTCCTGGGTTTTATCACGAACGCTGTTAAAGGGAGTTCCTTCCTCCTTCATCCTGGAGCTTCCCCCCTACCGCCCTCCCCAGGCAGGAAAGGTCATTATCCGTTCCATCTTTGACCGCACACTTTTTGTCCTGGGCCGTGCCGTGGCAGTGGCCGCCCCGGCAGGGCTGTTAATCTGGCTGCTCGCCAATGTCACTATTGGAAATACCAGCCTGCTGCTTCATATTTCTGGTTTTCTGGATCCTGCTGGAAGGCTCATGGGCCTTGACGGAATCATTCTTATGGCCTTTTTGCTGGGGTTCCCCGCCAATGAAATCGTGCTTCCCATTATCCTGATGGCCTACCTGCAGACAGGATATTTAGTGGAAATGGATGACACAAAAGCACTTTTTTCCCTCCTGGCCGCCCACGGATGGACCATAAAAACAGCCGTCTGTATGGCCATTTTTTCCTTGTTTCACTGGCCCTGCTCTACCACCTGCCTGACCATAAAAAAAGAAACAGGAAGTGCAAAATGGACCATCATCGCCTTCCTTCTTCCAACTGCCATTGGAATTGTGCTTTGTATTCTTACCTCTTCTGTTTTGTCAGCTTTTCTGTAATCAAAAGAGGCATTTTTGCAGTCTGGTGTAATGGTTCCGATTGCCACAAGCTTCTTGTCCGCGGCACACGGGCAAGGAGCTGCGGGGCTGAACTGTTACAAATTATCCGGGCTGTTGCATCGGACTGCCGCCGTCCGGTTTCATTCCTCTTTTAACAACGTTTTCTGTACTTTTTGGGCAAATTCTTCTATCCGCCCGGAAATCCCCGGTGCATTCATGGCAGAGCCCGGACTGTTTCCGGTCTCCATCATACAGAAGTTCCCCGGGAGATAAAAAGTTTTGTTCATGTTGAGCGCCGTTACCAGCTGTCCGGCAATCAGGTCACTCCCGGAATACCCTGACACAATGATGGCAAACAATGCTTTGTCATAAAACCTTGTTGTACGAAAAAGCGCTGTGAGGCGGTTAATAAAAGCTGTCATATTGGCAGAAAGGGCATCGTTATAATTGGGACATAAAAGCAGGATTCCATCCGCCCACCTGACAGCCGGATACACATCATCTACCATGGCTCCGCCGTAAAAGCACTGCCCTCTCTCTCCAAAGTGCAGGCACATCTGGAAGGGGCATCCGGAACAGTCCTCCAGAGTACCGTTTCTTAAGTTGATCTCCCGCACTTCAATCCCATCCAGCCTGTCCCTGACTGCATTCCAGATAGCCATGGTATTGGATGTCTTATGATTGGAGGCATGCAGAACCAGCAGATGCGGATGTTCCTTTTTCTCCCATGTAAACGAAGCCACCTGCTCCGCCAGAGTTCTGGCACTGTTTTTATAGGCCCCCATACAGTCAGTTTTCATGTTCGCCGCCTGGACAATAAAATTATCAAGCGACGCTGTGCCTTCCACCAGCGGCCGTCCCACAAACGCACAGCCTGCCTGATTGGCCGCCACCGTAAGCTCCCTGGCCGCTGCCTTAGTATAAAGCTCACTGTCCGCGTCGATGATGAGCCCTGCCACAGCTCCCTCCAGCACCCTTTCTCCCGTGCGGAGCCATGCCAGCACCTCATAATATTCCCGGTTCACTCCATCCTTTCCAAGTGGAACCACAAATAAAAGCCTTTGTCCCGCAAACCTTCGGGAGCCTTTTTCCTGATTTTCTCCCTCCCAGAGTGCTGACATGTCTTCAAAAAGCTCCGCCTGAGTATTTTCCAGAGCGAATGAGAGAATCTGGTCCAGACGTCCCCTCTCTTTTCCCTTTCTCCTCTTTTGAGGGTAAATCACTGTTAGCTTTTCTTTCTCCACCGATTCTCCTCCTTTCAGACATCCTCCCTGAAAGCTTATGAGGGAACCGTCTGTCACCTGCCGGTCCCCTCATAAGCCTCCTTACCCTGTTCTTATACAATCTTTTTCAGATTTTCTTCCGCAAACACAATCCGCTCATAAAGGGCATCGGGCAGCGGCAGCATTTCTGTTTCCAGTCCATGGGCTGTATAACGGTTTTTCACTCCCATATAAATTCCGCCAAGGAACACGGAACCACAGTGCCATTCTCCTCTCAGCGCCAGAAGAATGGACAGGGCGCCGGAAGAAAAAGCCGGGGCCACAAAGGGCTTATAACCGATGGCACGCATATGCAGGTTGGCCGTCACTGTTAGCTCTGTAAGCTCCTTTGAAAGAGCATCGTTGTAATTTTCAATAGAATCTGCAATCACCAGATCCTGCCCGTGTGGTCCAAAGGAACGCCCTTCTGTCAGGAACTGCCTGAACCGCTCGTCTCTCTTTGCATAGTAAGCTGCTCTGGCGTTCATGACCCCCAGGCCGAAGCCCTGAATCTGCTCCGGGCAAAGCCCCATGTAATCAAGCTCTCCGGATTCGTTTTTATTGCTCTCCAGGAATGCGGTCTTAGCCAGCGGGTCCACCGGATCCGAAACCGCACAGAACAGTCCCTTAAATTGCTTTTCTCTGGCCATCTTTGCATAGTGTCCGATGATTTTGGAGTTATTCTCAAACTGATACATCCGCACGTCTTTAACGCCGGAACCCACCGGGGGAATCCCTTTGGATGCCACAAATACAAACACATCACAGTCAAAAAGTTCATCCTGAGACACTACCTCGACTTCCGGCAGAGCATCGTAATCCCAGGGATATGCGATCTGGTTCTCCTCAAATTCCCACCTGGCCGTCACCTGGTCAGAAATATCGCAGATTCCTATTTTGGAAATCACGTCGCCTCCCAGAAGGTGAAGACCTGTTAAAAGCATGCTTCCCACATCCCCGATAGCCAGCACATGAACACGCTTCTTCCCTCTCTCCGGTTTCCAGGAAAGAATTTCCTTAAAGCGCGGATGAGAAACATTAACAGCGCGGACCTTCCCTGCGGCAATGAGCTCTTTTACCCAGCCAGGCAGTTCATCTTCAAAGGATTTTCCGTCCAGCTTATTTTCATTCAGCCAGCTTACACTCTCCTCCTTTTCAGAAAGCAGGGCCGGTCTGTTTACAAGGAAGGAAGCGCGGCAGCTTCCCGGCTCCCTGTCAAAAAGCCATGTGAGGCTTTCTGCACCTTCAGGCTCCCCAATCTTTTCATAGGGCAGATCCGCCCTGTCAGAAAAGCAGAGCCGTCCGTCAATTTCATAATATGTAATCATTTCCATTCTCCTTAAATATGGCACATCAGCCTTGCATCATAAATTCTTTCATCCGGCCCAGCATCTCCAGATCATTTTCCAGATATACAGACGCAGCCAGGTTTTCATCATATTCCATACAGCTTCCCTTATCCGGGCACAGAGGCAGAATTACAGCCTCAGACAGCCTGGAGAGGGTCAAATTCTTCGCAAACTGCTTCCTGTACTCAGACTCCAGTACCTGAAGAAGATCCCTGGCATTTTCAATGCAGCAGGCGGAAAATTCAAACAGCGCCTCTCTGCTGCACCCGGTAAGCCTGGGTGTGGCATAGGGAAGAATCATGTTTACAGACGACTGAAGTCCGGCCACCTTCATATCTTCCCTCCGCACCGTATCGCCTCCGATAAACGGATACAAAGTAGATTCCACAAACCACTGACGCAGATTCGGCATGGAGTAGATGCTCTCCACAGGAAGCTGGAATGTCTGCATCAGATCGCGGCCATAACCGGAGATTACGCCCACAACCACTTTCTTCACCGTAATTCCTGCCTCTCTGAGGCTGGGAGCCAGAGCCTGAAGGCGGTCTGCCTTATGAACCAGATCATCCACCAGAATCACTGGGCGATCAAACGACTTGATGGTTTTGATCTGACTTTCCAGGGGTGAATAGTATGGGAAAGGCTCAATGGAATAGCTCTGTAAATCCGACTCGTAAACTTTATCAGTATGAAGCGTCTTTGTAACAGTATTGGGAACTACCTTGCCTCTTAAAATTTTACCGAAGGGAACACACATGTTTTCTCCCAGTTTTCTGGGAATCAGGTGCTCTCTTGGCACATCATTTAAAGCCGTGATCCGGTCTACCAGCCGATGGTGCATGATGCCGGAGGATAAGGACAGCACGAGGTTGCCCGGATACAGCTTTGTCATGGTAAGCTGCAACTTTTTATGATTCCGTTCAATGGCTTCCAAAACTGCGGCACTGCTGGCAAAGGGTTCCTTGATTGTCGTTTCCAGGTTATGCAGAAGCAGCAGCGGCTCATGCATATCGGCCATATAAACAGTACGTTTCTCGCTGTCTTCTCCGACCATGGGCCTTACAAAACCCTGACGCTCCAGAGAGAAAATAACTTCTTTGGAGGTAAGGCCCCGCTCTGCCACGAACATGGCAAAGCTTAAGTTTCTTGCCAGTGCCTGGGTAACTACCTCCACCAAAAGAAGTTGGGCCGAATCTCTTATGGCCTCACCGTCGCGGATTTCACTTTCCCGCATAAAAATGCCTGTGATCATAAGCACTTCCCGGCTGGTCCTTCTTCTTACGGCGTTGGCCAGGTCCATATCGCGCAGCACACTGAAAAGTTCTTCCGACTTTAACTCCCGGTAACTTACAAATCCTACGGCACGGGCGCCTTCCATGGTATTTCTCAAAACGATCAGCTGATCCTTCTCCCGGCTGATTTTTGTCAGAATTGCCTCCGCATCAGGATGGGCATAAAGGACTGTGTTTTCGATTTCCGTCAGCACCCGATCATCTGCACAGGGAACATTCTCAAAGGAGATGGCTTTTGCCCTTAAAATCGGTTTAAATTCCGGCTCCCTTAAATACAGCCCCTTATGGTAAATGTATTCCTGAACCACCGGGTCAATAAGGCTTGAAATATCCCGGTGATTGTCGATATTTTCACGGATCTTTGTGGAACTGATGTCCTCCAGATCAGGCGGCAGCTCCAGCTCCTCTACTTTTCCGGTAATGCGGTGATATAAATCCTCCGGATGGTCCTCCCCGGCTCTTCGGAATACAATATGGTTGAAGCTGTGAATAGAATTTTCACAGGGTTCCTTCTTATAAGAGCTGGCATTGTGGATAACGTCGGAACCCACCACAATGTAAACCTCTTCTTCCGCAAAAATGTCCTTCAGCCGTTTTAAATCTGCCGGGTTGGCAATATTAATGGGCGTATCATCCGGAAACAGATGTACATAGAACTCATCCGCCACCGACATGTTGACAATCTGGCGGCGTACCAGATGAGGCTGCGTTTTCTTTGACCATGAAAATTCATCAATGGCCAGGAAGACTGTAAAACCCAGCTCCCTGATTTTTCTTGCGATCTCTTTATGCGACAAGGTAAAGGGGTCAAAGGTCCCCGGGAAGAAAGCCACCTTGTAGCGTCCCTTTAAGCCTACGCTGCCGCTGAAAATCTGATATCTGGACATGAACCGGCTCACATGGGACAGGGTTGCCGCACGGTAATAAAGGCTTAACTCCCCACCTTTATTTTCATTTAAAAGGAAGAGAAGCTTCTTGGAGCAAAGAGAAAACAGGTCATTTTTATCACGCTCTGACATCTCCTCAGAACCGAATACATGCTGACCAATCACCAGCATGGCCTCCTGGCGTACCTGCTCTCTGTAATTGGCAAGGCAGCTTAAAATCAGACCCAGAAGCCGTATTTTCCTCTCATGGGCAACCCCGGCCGGCTCCTCAAAGCGGCCCGGATATCTGGCGTAACATTCAAGAAGAACTCCCAGGGTATCAAGGGCAACAGAGACAATCCGTTCATTGGCACTGGCCAGCAAAACGTGGAGTCTCTCAATTAAATCATCCAGCTGTTCCGGAGGAAGCCAGAGGGCAAATTCACCAAGATACTCCGGAATATACTTTGAAAACTCGTATTCTCCCACTTCAAGGCCCTTTAAAAGCTCCACAGCAATTTCGTTTCGCTGATCTGTGGTCAGAAGATGGGCCAGGCGCAGCAGAGCACGTCCCGCGTCATGGCGCACTCCCACCTGCTCACTGACTTTAATCAGGTTGGAAAAATGAGCACAGATATGAAGGAGATGTTCTCTTTTTCCATGATCCACCTGGTCCGCCAAAAGCTTTATATTTACGGCTTTGATGATCCACGGAGTGGCTGATTTCAAATTCTCCAGAAAAATATCGCTTACCACGTCATTTCCGTAAAGGATCTCCGTCTGCTTTTTTGTATCCAGACGCAGGTTTGTAAAAATCCGGTACTGTAAAAACAACATGGTCATGGAATCCGGCTTCATCTCCTCGGCAGCCCGGCGCACCAGTTCATAGCACTTATGCTCCGGCGTTATGGCTTCTGTCAATATCCTCAGAGAACGAACGGCCGCAATTCTCACCTTCCCATCCGGATAATTCATCTGCTCCACCGCGAACGTTACCAGCCTTTCCAGACAGTCCTCTTTTTTATAAAGTTCCAGAGGAAGAGCAAACACGGCATCCAGAAGATAAAAGAGAGAATCATCCGAAAACATATACCGGTCCGGGTATCCCGGAACACTTGCCCTTTGAACGGGCGTTCGGCTTTCGCCGAACGGTAAGATATGCGTTCCGTCAAACCACTCCATAAATACATCAAAATACTCCTCCCGCACCTTTTCTGAGCTGCGTTCCAGAGCAGAGATCAAAACAAATTTCAGTGAATTCTGAATTCTCCTTTTCTGCTGAAGCGTCAGGCGGTAGTCCGGGCAGATCAGCTTGGTCATATACTCACGCCAGAGATCAAGAGCCGTTTTTTCATCCGGATCCGGAATGTTGGCTGGCAGCTCTTTCCTGTATCCGGCATTGAAATCCGCAAACATTTTACCGATCAGAGCGGCCGACTGCCTGCGGATATCCCCCTCTCTGTTTAGCAGAAGCTCATATAAGAATTTTATGGTCTGCTGCTTCTGTCTGTGGTTTAAATGAATAGAGTATTCATTGAAAATATTCAGATACGCCCGGACATTTTTCCAGTCCTTTTCGCTCCGCGCCGCCTCCAGAATATTTCCAAACTGGCGTTCCGTACCGAGACGGTGCATAACATCAATATTATGTTCAATCCCAAGAAACACAAAGGAACGGACAATCTGGTCACTGTTCTGAATCACAATATTCTTTGGTTTTTCCGGTACAGGCGGATTTCCGCTGAGATCTGTGTCCACACCCAAGGACCGCATATATTTTTCAAATTCATGAAGTCTTGCGTAAACCACACGATAACGATTGCGCTTGGCTTCATCCACATTGTCAAGCTTAGATAGAATTACGTCGAAGGAGTCTTTCAAAGTGTAAATTTTAGTGATTTCTTTTCCGTCTGCTCCGCGCATCTGTTTTACGCGGAAGTCTGCATAAATTAGCACCAGGGACTCCACAGAAATATTGTCCAGCTCCAGGTCCCAGGTAGAGTGATTGGCCGCAATATGACCGATACTCTCCATATGATAAGCGGTGAACCACTGATTCGTATAATAATAATGAAGATATGGAACCCGTTCGTTGGGTTTACAGCCGAATTTGCCCAAATCATGGCCTGCGGCCGCGCC